>CAYIOH010000102.1:0-9924 GCA_964364975.1 uncultured Bifidobacteriaceae bacterium | reverse complement strand
TCCACCATCAACCGCGAGTGGGGCAAGCGGCGAATCACCGTGCAATGCAACGTGCGCGGACGGGACGTGAAAAGCTTCGTCGCGGAAGGGCGGGCGAAAATTGCGGCCCGGGTGAAACTGCCCGAAGGCTACACCATCGAATGGGGCGGGCAGTTCGAGAACATGGAACGCGCGAACCGGAAGCTGATGTTCGTGGTGCCGATGGCGCTGGCGCTCATCTTCGTGCTGCTGTTCTTCAGCCTGAAAACCTTGCGCGAGGTGCTCATCGTGGCATCGGGCATCCCGCTGGGGCTGGTGGGCGGGGTGCTGGCGTTGTGGCTGCGCGGGCTGCCGTTCACGGTGAGTTCGGGCATCGGCTTCATCGCGTTGAGCGGCGTGGCCATCCTCAACGGCCTGGTGCTGGTGACGTTCATCAAGCAACGGCTTGAGGACGGCACGCCGTTGGAGCAAGCCGTGCGCGAGGGTTGCCTGGTTCGGCTCCGTCCGGTGCTGATGACGGCTTTGGTGGCAGCGGTCGGCTTCATCCCGATGGCGGTGAACGTGGGCGTGGGCGGTGAAGTGCAACGCCCCCTGGCGACAGTCGTCATCGGCGGAATTTTCACGAACACGCTGCTGACGCTGCTGGTGTTGCCGGCCCTTTACACGTTGTTCAAAGGCAAGAAAGCCGCCGAAGTGGAGCTGTAACTCAACCAACATTCCTCGAAGGAAAAGCCATGAAAGAAATTCAAGCCGTCATCCAACCGTTAATGCTGGAGCGGGTGATTAACGCCTTTCACCAAATCAAAGACCTGCCCGCCGTCACCATTTCGACGGCGCATGGAGTGTCGGTCGAGGGCGGCGCGCATGACCGAGTGGTCAAGACCAAGCTGGAAGTCATGGTGCCGGACGAACAGATCGAACAACTGGTGGAAGCTATTCAGAAAGCCGCTGGCCGCGGTGGTTATCGGTGGGCTGATCAGTTCCACGCTCCTGACGTTGTTCATGCTGCCGACGCTCTACAAAGTGTTCGAGCGGGACGTGGCTCACGGCAAAACAATTTCCTTGCCCGAACCTCCGTCCACAATAGAACTCTGAATGTCGGCGAAGACATCTCGACTGTAAGTGGCGATTTCAGACCAGTAGATGCCGGTTGCCGGAATGCCGGCGCGATTTCCCGGCTGCGCGTGGCGAGTCGCAAAACTTAAAATCGTGCCCCTACTTGATTGCGCTCATGGGTGCGGCAAATTTGTAGCTGCCCGAGCCAACCTCGAACACGGCGTTGCCGTCGTCCATGCGCAGGAACTTCAAGCCGGGAACCGAACTAGCCGGTTTGCCGTTCTCGGTCACTTCCGCCACGCCGCTGGCCGGCACGTAAACGATCGCAATCGTGTTGGCGGGAATGGTCACGGCGAGTGCGAGTTGACCTTTCTCGATTTTCCAATCGCTGGTGATCGGACCGCGGATCGAATCGTAGCGGCCGTCGGCCCACGTCACGCCACCACCGGGACGCGGACGAATGACAAAATGTTTCCAGCCCGGATGCTGCTCGTCGGGTTGGATGCCGACGATGTTTTGGAACATCCATTCGCCCACGGCGCCAAACGCCCAGTGATTGAACGAATTCATGCCCGGATCCTGGAAGCCGCGGCCCTGCACGTAGCCGTCCCAGCGTTCCCACATCGTGGTCGCGCCGTTTTCAATCATGTAACCCCACGACGGAAACGTGCGGCTCGTGAGGAGCTGCCAGGCCTCGTCATTGTATCCGTTGCGCGTCAATTCGAGCATCAGGCAGCGCGTGGAGAGGAAGCCCGTGGAAAGGTGCCCGTTGTATTTGCGAATGCCCTCGCGCAGGTGCGCGACCGCCTTCGGGCGCAGGTCGTCGGGCAACAAATTAAAGTGGAGCGCCAGCGCGTAACCCGCCTGGGTGTCGCCCGGCAGGCGACCGTCCGCCTGGACGAACTCCTGGTTGAAGGCGGCCTTGATGTCATCAAATAGTTTGCCGTAGTGGCGGGCGTCCTCGTCACGACCGATCGCTTTGGCCATCTTCGACACCAGTTCGGTGGAGTGCGCGAAATACATCGTGGCAAAAACTTCCTTCGGCACCTCGCCGCCTTTGGCGGGCCAGCCCGCGAGCTTGAGCGTGTCCGCGTTGAGCCAGTCGTTGTAATCGTTGCCCCGACCCTTGCGCCAGATGAGGCCGGGGTTCTGGCCGCGAACGTATTCGATCCATCGCTTCATCGAATCCAGGTGTTCCTCCAGCAGGAGCCGATCCGCATAGTTCAGCCACGCGCGCCACGGCACGATCACGCCCGCATCGCCCCAAGCCGGAGTGCCCGTGAAGTGCTTGTTGCGATCAAAGGGATGCGGCGAGAAATCCGCGTAACGACCGTCATCGGCCTGCGCGTCGCGCACGTCGGGAATCCATTTCTTGAAGAAGGCGGCCATGTCCATGCCAAAGCAGGCCGTTTGGGAGAACGCCTGAATGTCGCCCATCCAACCGAGCCGTTCATCGCGCTGCGGACAATCCGTCGGCACGCTCATCAAGTTGGCCCGCTGGGTCCAGCGGATGTTTTGCCAAAGACGATTGAGCATCGGGTTCGAGCAGGTGAACCGGCCGACTTCGGGTGACGAAGAGCAGAAGACCCGGCCCGTGAGCGCAGCCAGCTTCGGCTTCTGCGCCAGACCGGTGACTTCCACGAAGCGAAACCCGTGATATGTGAAGTGCGGCTCGAACATTTCCGTTCCGCCGCCGCGCAACGTGTAGCGATCCACTTGCGGCGCGCCCCGCAAGTTCGCGGTGTAGATCATGCCGTCGTTGTTGGTCGCTTCGGCGTGGCGCAGCGTGACGGTTGTGCCGGGCGGGCCGCTCAATTTCAGGCGACACCAGCCGACCATGTTCTGGCCCAGGTCGAAAACCCACACGCCGGGTTTTGGTTCGCTGAGCGCGACGGGCTTCAGCTCCTCGACGACGCGGATGGGTTCGTTCGGCTGGGCGACAAGTTTGGCTTTGACCTCGGCGAGCACTTCCACCGGTTGCCAGGCTTGGGCATCAAACCCCGGCGCATCCCAGCCCGGCATTTCGCGCCGCGCATCATTAACTTCACCGTCAAGCGTGTCCGAACTGCGCACCGGACCTTCCTTGGTGGCAACCCACGAGCCATCCGAGGCGACCGTCAGCTTCTGTCCGTTCACCAGCTCGATTTCCAATTGGGCAAGCAGATACGGTTTCCGCCCATAGACCCCGCGCAGTTTCTTGAACAACCCATCGGACATGCCGAGCCGCCCGGCGTACCAGCCGTCACCGAGCAGCGCGCCGATGACATTGCCACCCGAACGCAGCAGCGCGGTGACATCGTAAGTCTGGTATTGAACCCGCGTCTGGTAATCGGTCCATTCCGGCGCGAAGATGTAATCGCCAACACGCCGGCCATTCAGGTGAATCTCATACGCGCCGAGCGCGCTGACATGGAGCGTCGCGCGCCGGACTTTGCCAGACACGTCGAACTGCTTGCGCAACATCGTTGCGGGTTGGGCATCGTATCGCTCCGCGTCTTTCGGAGTCTTGGGCGGAATGACCGGCGGCAATTCGGTGCGGTCACCAATCCACCGGGCCTGCCAATCCGTCGCTGCCAGCAAACCCATCTGCCAAAACGCCGGCCCGCTCCACGCGGACGCCTGGCCAGCCTTGTCCCAGACGCGGACTTTCCAGAAGACGCGGGTGCCGGCGCGCAGCGGTTGGCCGGCATAAACGATCTGGATGGTTTGGTCCGACCCGACCTTGCCCGTATCCCAGCAGTCGCCATGGTTTTTGCGCAAGGCTTCGGGCGAGTCAGCCACCAGGATTTGATACGCTGTCTGAACCTGTCCGCGCGCTTTGGAGTCGAGCGTCCAGCTTAACCGGGGCTGGGGCGAATCAGCGCCCAGCGGGTTGACGAGATATTCGCATCTCAATCCTTCAACCTGCATGGCGCGCGCCTGCCCGCAAGCCGCGGTGAGGACCAGAACCAGTGACAGAGTAATTTTCGCGATGGGAATTTTCATAAGCCGCTTGTGCAATGTTCCATTCGTTTGGAAGCCAGCGCTGGCCTTCCTTCACCATCGTTAACCGGGATTGGCCGTCGAGGGCAAGAAGGTAAGAGGGAGCAAATGCCAGTTACTTTTCCACCGGCTGGCCGGCCTTGACCCACCCTTTGAACCCGTCGGGCAAATTGTAGAGCTTGGCAAAATCGAGTTGGCGGAGTTTCCCGCACGCCCTGGCGCTGCGCCCACCGCTGGCGCAATGCACCAGATAGGTTTTGTTCCTGTCCAGCGCGCCAGCCTTTTTCTCAAAGTTCGGGGACATTACATCGAGGTTGACCGCTCCCGCGATATGGCCGGCCTCGAATTCCTTCGCGGTTCGGACATCCAAAATCACGTTCTGCTTGTCCGCGGCCAGTTTCGCAAATTCAGCGACGCCCAGGTCTTTGAACCCGGCGGAGTCAGCGGTTGCGGTCGGGGCCTTCGCGTGGCGCTGGAGCTTCGGCAACACTTCCGCCGGACCGCCGTCGGCGTAACCCGCTTCTTGAAAAACGGTTTCACCGGACTCGTTCAACAAGACGAGGGTCGGATAGCCATCGCCAACATTGAACCTGGTCTTGAGCGCAAGGTTGGCCCGTTTCAATGTCTCGTCCTGTTTGACCTTGTCCGGAAAATCCACGTCCACCAGCACGAGCACCTGACGGGCGTAGGCCATGAACTCGGGTGAATTGAACACCTGACTCTGCATTTCGCGGCAAAGCGGGCACCAATCGGAGCCATGAAAGAAAAGCAGGACGGATTTCTTTTCGGCGCTGGCCTGCGCCTGCGCCTTGGCGAGGCTGGTGAACCACGTGAGTTCGGCCGCTCGGGCGGTCCACGCGGTCAGGCAGACCATGAGGCCGAGGAAGAGCCAGGTGAATACGTGTTTTAGACCTGTGCGCAACCGGATGTGCTCCAGCGAGGACAAAGGCTTGATCTTGTTCTCGTCGTAATTGCGTTTGGTTTTTTCGGACATGCGGGAGACTCCAGAAACTGTTTTTCGCAGTTGGGTTGGTGGTGGCGGTTCGGTTTTCGGTGTGGCTGGATTCATGGCGGCTCCTTCGGTAGGTGTTTTGCATGGAGAAATGATTGGGTTCAATCGTTGGAGTGATGCCAAAGGGACGGACACTTTGCGCTCTACGGCAGCGTCACTTGCAGGCGGTAGAATCTTCGCGTCGAGGGGCTTGTATCCGTGATCTGCATTGAGCTGCCGGTGCCGGGCATATTGGCTGGTGACAACGGGAGCCAACTGGCGGCGCTTAGATTGTCGGAATACTGCACGGTGTAGAGGCGGCCGAGCACGCTGTTGAATTCAAGCACCGCGCCTGCGCCACTCGGATTCACGCTGCTGATGTCCAGCGCCAATTTGGAGGCGGCGCTGGTCGGAATGGTCCCGGCGAGATACTCGGAGAGGTTGCTGAAACCGTCGTTGTCGGGGTCCAACCCCGCGTCGGCAGGGTCGTTAGGGTCGAGTCCGTAACGAATTTCCCAACCATCCGGCAAGCCGTCGGCATCAGTGTCAGCGTTTTCGTTCACGAATTCATAGCACCCGATGTCCGGTGTCGCCACCCCATCGGCGTTGCCATCGAGTGGCCGGGGGACGCCTGCAAGATCATGGGAGGGAACGGAGCTCCAACCCGGCATGGCAGCTCGGTCAATGCAGGGGGAGCCAACACGAAGCCGGCCATCTCCTTCAAGCTGCGGATCGGCCATAAAGGAGTTCGCGTCCTGGCCAGCGGATGTCTGATAGAGGCTGAAATTCGTGTAAGCGATATTGGTAGTCCCGATCCGAGCAACATAGCCGGAGCTTTGGTTGTAGCAGTTGTAGTCCAGCACGACGTAGCCACTCTGGGAGGCCACGGCCCATCCCACGCAACCTTCGGTGGCCTCGGAGAAAATGTTGTGCCGAGCCAAGCAATTCGTGATTGTTGCCGACATGCCGTAGAACACGAGATGCCCGCCTCTGGGATCTGGCCGCTGCGAGTGCCCCCAGCCACCTCCGGCGTTCAGACAGGTGTTGTATTCAAACACGACATTCGAGGAAATGGAAGACGCTGGTCGGTTCCAGAATTCAAAGCTGTATTCGGCGTTCCAGACTAGGTTGTTTCGAAACGTAATGTTGATCTGCCGTGTGTTCTCAACATTGGATTGTGCCGTCAAAGCGGCATCGTAGATCTCCCAAAGCCGGCAGTTCTCCACCAGATTGCTGCTCGCGTTTGACCAGAACTCGATCCCATTGCCGTAGCGCACGGTATTGGTGCCGCCCAACTGGTCTCCGCCTCCGATGAACGATATATCGCAGTTGCGAGCGATAATATTCGCCGTATTGCCTCCGCCAATACCATGCGCGCCGCCGAGCGAGAGCGCCAAGCCATCATAGACCGCCCACTGGACTCCAGTCTCGTCAATAATGTGCCTCCTCAAAGCGCACTCGATGCTTGTGTAGAGCGAGGCGGGATTGTTGGTGGAATACATCCGCACCGTTCCATTCGACTCATCGAACCAAAACTCATTCTGTCCGTCGAGATCGCCCTCATTCCACACTTTGATGCCACACGCGTCACCGCCGTTGAGAATAATATTCCCCACATCCACCCCAAGCCCGTTCGCGCTTGAACTCGCACGGAGGCTGAGTGTGTCGAGGAACAAGGTCGCACCGTTGGGTATCCCGCCGCCCAAGCCGAACGTGATTCTCGCATCCGTGGCGGAGGTGCTCGCTTTGAAGTAAACGGCATAGGTTGCCCAGTTGGTTCCGATCGTCGGCGGTCCCGTCTGCCAGCTCGTATAGATGGTCCATGGAGATCCATACTTCTGCAGAGCAATCTTTGGTATGGTGAATTCCTGGGTGCACCGGGCAGAGAACTGCAGGGTATAGAACGTTCCATTCGTGATGGTCATTTGGCCCGTATAAAGCTGGATGTGATTCGCGGCCGTCCCGCTCGTCAGGCAATTGACGCGAAGGCCGGCCGGCGGCGAATCGTAAGTGTTCGTGTCACGGGCCATCGAGGCGGAAGCGCCTCCTTCATACCACAGAGACCAGTTCGCCGTGCCGACATCGAAGCTCGGGTTTGGCAATCCGTTGGTTCCCTGGGGAATCGGCAGTTGACCCGCCTGCCAGATGTTCGATCGAACTTCCGTCCAATCCGCAACCTGGTCCATCGCAACAGACCCCAGAAGCAGCGGTTTCGCTCCTTCCCCATAAGCGCAGTAAGTGATGGGCTGGCCAGAAGCGCCACTCTGCGCTTTCAGGGAGCCTCGCCACACGCCGCCACGCGCGAAGAGCAGGCGATCGCCGGGCGCCAGCGTCGCCGCATTTACACGATCCAGCGTCGCCCACGCCGAGGTCTCGTTAAGACCGTCATTCAAATCGTTGCCCGAGTTGCTGACGAAGTAATCGGAGGCCCGCAACGATAACCCGGCGAGCAAAAGGAAAACACATGGAACGCCCCAGCGCATCATCGAAGTTAGAGAACCTCCGAAAACTGCTTTTCGGAGTCGGGTTGATGGTGGCGGTTCGGTTCTCGGTGTGGCTGCATTCATGGCGGCTCCTTCCGTCTGTGTTTACCTGGCGTTTGATCCTTTGTCGTTGATCAGTTTCGGTCGTTTCTGGTTTTGAGTTTCACTGTTCAGGCGACGCGCTGCAACCGCACCATCTGTTCATAAACGGGTCAGGTTGTCAATCAGATTGATCAAACCCATTGGTCGCCGCGCTGCGCCATCTGCCCAATCTTTACCGACCGTTTCAACGGTTTTTCTGCGCGCTGGCGAAACCGCTGGAGCTGTTCTCCGCCTCTCTCGCCAGTGTTCACCGCGGTGAAGGCTGGGTGTTAATGAGATCGCCGTGCAGTAGTTCCACCAGTGTTGGCATCGAACACGTTCGTTCCCGCGTTGGTGGTGCTCATCGTGATGGCGAAAACTTGGATCCCGAGTGTCCGCGCATCGTCGGAGCCGGGGGTCACTTGCTTCGGCACCCAACCCTGCGACCGGAGTTCGAGCCGAAGCCGGTCACCGGCGAACGGCGGAATCTCCGCAACGACGGCCGCGCCGGCTTTGAGTGGCGCGAGTTGCCGGCCGTTCAGATACAAACCGGCGTCCGCTGAAACTGCGGCGTCCGGCACCTGCGCCTTGATCTTGATCGTGTAGCGTTCGCCGGGAATCACGGGCAACGTCAGTTGCGAAACCGCCATGGACCAGCGGAACGATTTCGCCCCGCCCTCCCGACCGTGCCAGCCGCGCAGATAACGTCCGTCGCCCACGCTTCCGACCTGCACCCGGTAGTTCGCCAGTGCCGCCGGCGTCCACTGGACGGAGTCCGTTTCGTTGAGCGCGATCTGTGCCCGGATGCCCGCGTGATTTTCCACCTGAAAGCCTCCGGTCGCCTGGTTGGCCGTGAGGATGGCCGAGGTCACGTTCGAGCCGACCTGCACGTGGAGGTTTTCCTCGGCGAACGTGCAGCCCTGCACGATTGCCTTGCCGGCATCGAGTTGGATCGCCGGCGAGCCGACGCCGCGGTTGTCCCAGTTCACGAAATTGCACGCGCTGGCCGTGAATTGCCCCACCGCGCTGCGCATCCAGACACAGCGGTCAATCGGCCCCCAGAAAGAACAGTTCACCAGGCTGACCTTGCCTTCCGCCGCCGGCCCGATCTCCAGACAAACGGCGTCGGTGCTGCTCCAACGTCCGACGAATTCGCCGTTGGAAATCAGCAACCCGGGCGGCTGGGCTTGTTCCACCACGACCGCGCGCTGGCAGGAATCCGCGCCGAGACCGAGGAAGTTTCCGTTCGCGCTCCCGCTCTTCGACTTCGAGAACTTGTAGCCGATGCCGTAACCAAAACAAAACGTGTTGAACACGTAATGCCAGTCGGTGCGCGCCAGCTCGAACGCGACGCCCTGCGTGTTGACCCATTTGCAGAACGGGTTGTTGGGATCGTAGCTCACGCCGAACGGCCAGAAGTGGACGTTCTCGATGTGGCCAATGTCGTAACATTCGTTCACGAAGATGCCGCGCTTGATCGGGTAGCCCGTGACGTTGCGCACGATATGCCGGTGAGCACGAACGAGTCGAATGGCCTCGTAGGGATTCAGCAGCAGGCAGTCGCGCACGCCGACGTTCTCGGTGTCTTGTGAAGCAACGCACGGCGGATAGGGCACCGGCGGCACATCCGTCTGTTTCCACTCAGGATAGGCGACGACCAGGCCGGCGATAGCCGAGTTGTTGGCGGCCAGCTTGATGAACGGCGGGCCTTCCGCGGAGCCGCGCCCGGCGTAAGCGAACAGCACCGAGCCGGTGAGGTTGGTGATTGCTCCCGGCCCCGAAGTCGGCGGCACGCGAAAGATGCCCTGCAACGTGACGTTCGCGGGAATCGAAAGCCCGGTGCTGATGCGAAACCGGCCCGCCGGCACTTCGACGATCCCGCCGCCCGCGGCTCCGGCTTCGTCGAGCAGTTTCTGAAAAACCACGGTGCCATCGGTCGCGCCGTCCGGCTTTGCTCCCGCTTCGACCACATCCCAATGCGCGCGGCTGGACTCGGCTCCGGCAAAACACGGAACCAGCCCTGCCACCAGCAGCGCCATTCCGAGATGTCTTCGCTTGATCATCAGGGAACCTCCGAAGACTGCTTTTCGGAGTTGGGTTGATGGTGGCCGTTCGGTTTTCAGTGGGGATGGTTTCATGGCGGCTCCTTCGGTGGGTGTTTTCCTGACGGTTAATCTTTCGTGGTTGATGGGTTGTCGGTCGTTTCTGGTTTCGATCTTCGTTACCGGGCAGTGTGTGCCTTCAACCACGTGATTGCGTTCTCCTGCATGGTATCTGTCAGGCGGTTTTCGTCCTCTGGCATCTGAAGCTCGATGCCGACTTCGACGCCCTGCAACGCATAAGCTTTCTGAG
>CAYIOH010000101.1:0-9953 GCA_964364975.1 uncultured Bifidobacteriaceae bacterium | reverse complement strand
CGCAACACGCCAAGCACAGCACGCTTTACAAGAGAAAGACAAAGTAAGGCACAGGAGCGCGTGGGCGCGCCACCGCAGGTCAATCCTTTTGCCAAAGCGGGACATTACCGGACTTCACGCGATCTTGACGATCGCACGCCGTATCTTCACTGTTTTGTTTCAATTGGCCGCGAGACCCGGCTCGCAGAATTTTATGAGCAACGCACACAACCTGTTCAACACGCTGAAGCAATTCGATCCCGGCACGGGCCGGGAGGGAAATTATTACTCGCTGCCGGCGCTGGAAAAAGCCGGCGTCGGTCCGATCTCCAGGCTGCCGGTTTCCATCCGCCTCGTCCTCGAATCCGTGCTGCGTAATTGCGACGGCAGGCGGGTGAGCGAAGCCGCCGTCCGCGCGCTGGCGAATTGGAAGCCCAACGAAGCGCGCACGGAGGAAATCCCGTTTGTCGTCGCGCGCATCGTGTTGCAGGATTTCACCGGCGTGCCGTTGCTGGTGGACCTCGCAGCGATGCGCAACGCCGTGGCCCGGCTCGGCAAGAATCCCAAGATCATCGAACCGCTCGTGCCGGTGGACCTGGTGGTGGATCACTCGGTGCAGGTGGATTTTGCGGGCACGCCGGACGCGATGCAGCGGAATCTGGAGCTGGAATTCTCACGCAACCGCGAGCGTTACCAGTTTCTCAAGTGGGGCATGCAGGCGTTTGACACGTTCAAGGTCGTCCCGCCCGGCATCGGCATCGTGCATCAGGTGAACCTGGAGTATCTGGCGAAAGGCGTGCTGAATGCAGGCGGCGTTTATTATCCGGATACTTTGGTTGGAACTGATTCGCACACGACGATGATCAACGGACTTGGCATCGTGGGCTGGGGCGTCGGCGGCATCGAAGCGGAAGCGGGCATGCTCGGCCAGCCGGTCTATTTTCTTACGCCGGATGTAGTGGGAGTGCATCTCACGGGTGCGCTCAAGGAAGGCGTCACCGCCACCGACCTCGCACTCACCGTGACGCAGATGCTGCGCAAGGCGAAGGTCGTCGGAAAGTTTGTGGAGTTCTTCGGGCCAGGCGCGGCGATGTTGCCAGTGGTGGATCGTGCGACCATCGCGAACATGGCGCCCGAATACGGCGCAACCATGGGCTTCTTCCCGATTGACGCGGAGTGCGTGAATTATCTCCGCGCCACCGGTCGCAGCGAGGAGCACTGCCAGCTCTACGAGAATTACTTCCGCGCACAGGGTTTGTTCGGCATTCCGAAGCAGGGTGACATTGCCTACTCGCAGGAACTCGAGCTTGATCTCGGCTCCGTCGTGCCGAGTGTCGCCGGACCGAAGCGTCCGCAAGATCGGATTGAATTGCCGAAGTTGAAGAACGAATTCCTCGGCTCGCTCACGAGGCCCGTCACGGAAAATGGTTTTGGGAAGCGGGCGGAGGAGTTGCGTGTGATGGCACGCGTCAACACGGCGCGCGAGGCGCATCCACAGATTGACCACAGCTACGGCCACCGCAAGCTGGGAGTGGACGCGAGCGAATCCGAAATGCGCGACCAGCATCCCACGCCGGACACGCCGGAGCAGTTGCCTGCCGGTGCGTTTGCGAAAGCCGAGAGCGAGATTCACCACGGCAGCGTGCTCATTGCCGCGATCACGAGTTGCACGAACACGAGCAATCCCGGCGTGATGCTGGCTGCTGGTTTGGTCGCGAAGAAGGCGGTGGAACGCGGCTTGAGCGTGAACCCGATCGTGAAGGCATCGCTCGCGCCCGGCTCGCGTGTGGTGAGCGATTACCTTAATCGCACCGGTTTGCAGCCATATCTCGACAGGCTGGGCTTCAATCTCGTGGGTTACGGTTGCACGACGTGCATCGGGAACTCCGGCCCGCTCGCGTCGCTGGTCGAGGACGCCATCAACAAGTTCGACCTCGTCGCCGCGTCGGTGCTTTCCGGCAACCGTAACTTCGAAGCGCGCGTGCACCAAAGCATCAAGGCCAATTTCCTCATGTCGCCGCCGTTGGTCGTGGCGTTTGCGCTGGCGGGACGCGTGGACATTGATCTCCATACAGAGCCGCTCGGCAACGGCAAGGATGGCAAGCCGGTTTATTTGCGCGACGTGTGGCCAAGCCTGCGCGAAGTGCGCGATCTCATGCAGGCCGCGTTGCAACCGGAAGTGTTCCGCAAGCTCTACAAGGACTTTGGCGCGCAGAATCCCAAGTGGAACGAAATCCCGTCGAGCGTGGGAAATGCTTACGAGTGGGACCGGCAGTCCACCTACATTCAGGAGCCGCCGTTCTTCGAGAACTTCTCGATGCAGCCGGGCGCAATTTGCGAGATCAAAGACGCGCGCACGCTGGCGATTTTCGGCGACAGCGTGACGACCGACCACATTTCGCCGGCGGGTTCGATCAAGAAAACTTCACCGGCAGGCGATTATCTCATCAAGAACGGCGTGCGACCGGCGGATTTTAACAGCTACGGCTCGCGCCGCGGCAACGACCGGGTGATGACACGCGGCACATTCGCCAACGTTCGCATCAAGAACCTCATGGTGCCGGGCACGGAAGGCGGCGTGACGAAGTTCCAGCCTGGCGGCGAGCAAATGAGCATTTACCACGCGGCCATGGAATACGCGAAGACGAAGACCCCGCTCGTGGTGTTGGCCGGACAGGAATACGGCACTGGCAGTTCGCGGGATTGGGCGGCCAAGGGCACGGCGTTGCTCGGCGTGAAAGCGGTCGTGGCGCGAAGCTTTGAGCGCATTCACCGGAGCAATCTCGTCGGCATGGGCGTGCTGCCATTGCAGTTCAAGGAAGGCACGACCGCGCAGACGCTCAACCTGGACGGCAGTGAAATCTACGACCTCGTTGGCCTCGGCGCGAACCTCAGGCCGCAGCAAGACCTCACGCTCAAGATCACGCGCAAGGATGGCTCGGTCAACGAAGTCCCCGTCCGCTGCCGCATTGATACGCCGATCGAAATTGACTACTACCAGCACGGCGGAATTCTGCCCTACGTGCTGCGGCAGTTGGTGGCGCAAGCCTGAGCCGCTTGGAGCAACTCGGGCGGACGGGTTTCGCCGGTGGTCTAATTCGACCGGATGAAATCGTCGGCTTCCATGACGGTGCTGTCATCGAAGCGGCGGTTGGGGCCGGCGGAGCGGATAAGAACGCCGAGGTCCGAGAAATAAATCCGCAGCGGCGTGCCCCACGGGTCAACGATCTCACCTTTCTCGTTCAACTCGTTTTTACGACCGACGAGGATGATGACATTCTTGGAGTTATTGCCCTTAAGCGCCTTGGCGACTTCGGCATTGCTGCCGAGCGGATACGCGCCGACGGTTTCCTTGAACTTCTGGAGACCAATGAACAGGTTCTCCACATCTTCGTTGAACTTGGCGGTGCGGGCGTTGACCTGCCATGTATTCCATGCGCGGCTGGCCCAAATGATACCCGCAATCACGGCGAGAGTTCCGATTGCAATCAAGATTTTCTTCATGCCGTTTGTTTAGCACTTCAGATACCAACGGGCGTGTCTTGAAGATGGACAGCAGGACGGTCAGGTGGAAGAACTGGCCCGTGGCGGCGCGGTGCTTTCGCGAACGATCAGGTCGGCGGGGAGGCGTTGCGATTCCACGTGTTCGCGACGCAGCGCTTTAAGCATCGTTTCCATGGCAGCGACGCCAAGGCGGAACTTGGGCTGGCGCGCGGTGGTCAACGGTACACGAAAGTGTTCACTCACCAGGATATTACCAAAGCCAACCACCGAAATTTCCTGCGGGATCTTCATGCCCTGCTGCAAAAACGCGTTAGCGCAACCCACGGCGACGAGGTCATTGACGGCTTGCACGGCGGTCGCGTCGCAATGCTCGTTGAGCATTTGCAGCCCGGCCTTGGTGCCGTCTTCGATCGTGCTGCCGGCGTTGAAGACCAGGCGGTCGTCCACGTCAACATTCGCTTCGCGCAAGGCGCGGCGATAACCCTCCAGACGCTCCTGCGCCCACGGCGCGACCAATCGTCCAGTCAGGAATGCGATGCGTTTATGGCCCAATCCAAGCAGGTGTTTGGTGATGTTGTAGGCAGCGAGCAAGTCGTCCGAGCTGACGCCAGGAAACGCGTTGCAAAAAGGTGCCGGATGTCCCAGCAACACGGTCGCCGTGCCGCGCGCGAGCAGTTCCTGATAGATGCGTGCCTCGTTTTCCATCCGATACACGGGAGAAATGAACAGTCCATCCGCCCGCCGCGACAGCAGCCGGCGGATACAGTCTTCCTCGCGCTCGGGCTGGTTGAGCGTGTGGGCGATGAAGATGTCGTAGCCAGCCTCGTGTGCGCGTTCCTCGATGGCATGCACGACGCGCGTGAAAATGGGATCGGTGATGGAGGAAATAACGACGCCAAAAGTCTTGGAGGTGCGCGAGCGGAGACCCTGCGCGGCCGAGTCAGGCACATAACCCATTTGCTGGGCGAGGGCCTTGATGCGCGCCCGGGTGGTCGGCGACACGTCCGGCTCGCCGCGCAACGCCTTGGAAACCGTCATGATGGCGACGCCCGCGCGTTGGGCGATGTCTTTCAGGCGAACCATGCTCAGAGGGATAAAGTCAAAGAAACGAACGACTTCACTTTCAGTGTTTCACTCTTCATCTTTTAACGTCCGCCCTTTCATACATACGCTCCCCGCCAATGGAGTTTTTGGCGCAACGCTTCAAAAAACGAACTGTCCGCGAGCTGCACCAGTCGCACGGTGCGGCGGCTGCGACGGATCGTTACCAGGTCGCCTGCGGATAAATCACTGATGACCTGCCCGTCGGCATTCAGAATCGTGGAAGGCTTGGGGCTGATGGCCTTGACGCGGATGGTAGCGGTGAGGGGCACGATGAGCGACCGATTCGTCAGTGTGTGCGGGCTGATTGGCGTGAGCGCAAAGACGTCCGCCGTGGGCGAAACGAGCGCGCCACCGGCGGCAAGCGAATACGCCGTCGAGCCCGTGGGCGAACTGACAATCAGCCCGTCACCGCGATAACGTGTTAACGGCTCGCCGTCCACAGCCACGTCCAGTTCAATCAGTCGGGAGACGACGCCGCGGCTGATGACGATGTCATTGAGGGCGGTGAGCTGAAGTTGTCGCCCGTTGCAGCGCGCGTTGGCCTCGATGAGCGCGCGTGGTTCGACAGTGAACTCGCCGAGCCAGACGTGTTTCAACGCGCGAGTCAATTCACGCGATGGAACGCCCGTCAGGAAACCCAGGCCGCCAAGATTTACGCCAAGGAGGGGTGTTTGTGAGCCGGCGATTTCGCGGGCCACTCGCAGCATCGTGCCGTCGCCGCCGAAGACCAGCAACAAATCCACCTGCCGTGCGAGCGTCGCGGCATCGGGGCAAACAGCGCCCTTGATTTTTGCAGAGGCCGCGGTGACGGCGTCGGTAAAAACCTGTCGTCCTGCCGCGCGGATCAGGCGAACAGCTTTGGCGACGGCCCTGCTGCCGGCAACTTTGTCAGAGTGGCCGATCAGCCCAATGCGTTTGATTTTGTCAGCCGGATTTTTCAATCAACACCAGGAATTCTTTGTTGCCTGCCGGGCCGAGCAGCGGTGATTCGGTCGCATCCCGCCAGCGCAATTCCGGTCGCGCGCCCACAAACTCTCGCAACTCGCGCAGCACGCGTTCGTGAACGGCCGGGTCGGTAATGACCCCCGCGCCCTTGTCCGCCTCGGCCTTGCCGGCCTCGAACTGCGGCTTGACCAGCGCCACGATGTTACCTTTTGCGCGCAACAATGCAACGGCGGGTGGAAGAATTTTCCGCAAGGAAATGAAGGAACAATCTATCACGGCGAGATCGAAAGGCGCGAACGGCTGAGGGAAATCCGCCGGCGTCAGGTGTCGCGCGTTCAGCTTTTCCATGACGACCACGCGGCGGTCGCGGCGCAGTTTCCAGGCAAGTTGGCCCTGCCCGACATCCACGGCGTAAACTTTGGTTGCGCCGGCCTGCAATAGACAGTCGGTGAACCCGCCGGTTGAAGCGCCCAGATCAAGGGCGGTAAGGCCGGCAACGTGCAGTTGGAAATGTCGCAGGGCGTGTTCGAGCTTTTGGCCGCCGCGACTGACATATTTTTCTCCGGCAACGAGCGTGAGGTGGTCTTCGGGCTTTACCAGGTCGCTGGATTTGGCGGCAGTGCGGTCGTTGATTTTAACCTGGCCGGCCATGATGGCGCGCTTCGCCTTCTCGCGGCTTGCGCATAGGCCGCGTTCGACAAGGGCCTGATCCAAGCGATTCATTGCGAAAGGGTAGGCGAGCAAAGGAAAAAATCACGCCTGGATAATCAGGTGGTGCTGCGCAGGCTGAAGTCCGCACTATTCCGCACCACGGGACGGGAAGCCTGTCCTGCTGCTAGTGGCTGCCGGTGGAATAGACGCGTTCCTGTACTTCACGGAAGCTGTGCTGGAACATCGTGTTGTCCGCAACCGCCTTTTCGATGAGTTGCTTGAGCAGGAACAACTCCGAACTGTTGATGACGGCATGGACACTTTGCTGGAAGGCCTGCATCGGCGTAAACGTCTGGAATGAGTCGCCGAACAGGATCACCGTAGCATGGCGGCGCTGATTCATCGGCATCGTCTGCAGGGCCTTGAGGGTGAGGTTTTCCTCGATGGTGTTGGCCGCGAAACATTCTTCGACGACGACAACCTGGTAGCGCACCTGGCTGAAGCGGATGAGAAAATCGCTGTGCGTGGCGGCGGTGTGAATTTTGTAACCCAATTCTTGGAGAGCGAGCTTGGTGGTTTCGAGCCACTCAGGTGTTGAGAAGGCCAGCAGGGCCGGCTTGTCCGTTGCGCTGATGAATTCAAACTTTTCGCTCATGGTTATTTGATTTTGAGATTCGCCTTGATGGCCGGAGACGCCGTTTTTGGCTCCGCGCCGGCCCTCATGCGCAAGCTGCCGACGTTGCTGGTGGATTCGCCGCGGGTTTTCTTGATGTTGTCAATTCCACGCGTGACCGGACCGCGCTTGGTGCAGTAGAGCAGGGCGGTCTCCTCGGTGATCTTGCCCTGTTCGTAGGCTTCCAGGCACGCATGGTCGAAGGTGCGCCAGCCGAAGGTATAACTGGCCTCGATGATTTCGTAAAAACTCTTGCCTTCGCTTTCGCCGAGGCGGATGGACTCTTGGGTCCGCAGGTTGGAACCCATGATTTCGAGCACAGCCAGCCGTCCACCGCCGACCTTCGGGGCGAGCCGCTGGCTGATGATCCAGCGCAGCGTGTCAGCCAGGCGAATCCGGACTTGCTCCTGCTCCTCCGGATCGAACATGCCGAGGATACGATTGATCGTCTGGCCGGCATCAATCGTGTGCAGCGTGCTGAACACGAGATGCCCGGTTTCCGCCGCGCTCAAGGCGATGCTCACGGTTTCGCGGTCGCGCATTTCACCGACGAGGATGACTTTGGGGGCCTGGCGCAACGCGGCCCGCAATCCGCCGGCAAACGTGTCGAAATCCTGCCCCAGCTCGCGCTGGTTGAAGGTCGCCTGGCGTTGCGGATGGATGTATTCGACCGGGTCCTCCAGCGTCACAATATGCACGGCCTTGGTCTGGTTGATTTCATTCAGGATTGCGGCCAGCGTCGTGGACTTGCCCGAGCCGGTGGCGCCGGTGACGAGCACCAGGCCGGTCTTTTCGCGGGGGATTTGCTTGAAGATTTCCGGAAACTGCAGCCATTCAAGCGTCGGGACGGTGGTGTTCAGTTTGCGGCAGACGATGGAAAAATGGCCGCGCTGGGAAAAAATATTCACGCGGAAACGCGCTTTGTCGGAGAGCGAATAAGACGCGTCGCACGAGCCGCGCTTCAACAGATCTTCGATCAGCCAGTGATTTTCACCGATGATGTTCAACGCTGCCATTTCGGTCTGAAATGGCGTGAGTTTTTCCACCGCGGGTTCGAGCAGCACGGACTTGAGTTCGCCAAAGGATTCGACCTGCGGCGGTTTGTCCACGGTGAACAGCAGGTCGGAGACTTCCGGCTGGGAATCCAGCATCGTTGTCAGCACATTATCCAATTCGGGGCGGCGCATAAATTCAATCCAAGGGCTATCATCATTTTAGACTTCGCCAGCTTCCTTCAACTCTTCCTGCCTTTCCTTGGACAGGAAGCCGATGAATTTCTTTTTGTCGAGACATTTTTCGAATGCCTCATCGGGCGAAATACGCTTCATGCGCAAGTGCTCCATGATCCCGTCGTCGAGGGGTTGGTTGCCCAGTCGCTTGCCGACCTGGATCATGCCGGGAATCTGGTGCGTCTTGCCTTCGCGCACGAGGTTGGCGATGGCCGTAGTGAACACCAAAATTTCCAGCGAGGCCACGCGGCCCTTTTTATCAATGCGCTTGAACAGATTTTGCGCAATCACGCCCTTGAGCGCCTCGGAGAGCGTCGCGCGAATCTGGTTCTGCTGCTCCGATGGAAAGACGTCAATGATACGATCCACCGTCTTGGCTGCGCTGGGGGTGTGCAGCGTGCCGAATACCAGATGGCCCGTGGCCGCCGCTAGGATCGCCAGTTCGATGGTTTCGAGGTCGCGCAATTCTCCGATGAGAATGATGTCCGGGTCTTCGCGCAGCGCGCCGCGCAGGCCTGTGGCGAACGACTTTGTATGCACACCCACCTCGCGATGGTTCACCAGGCAGTTCTTGCTCTCATGCACGAACTCGATCGGGTCTTCCATCGTGATGATGTGGTCCTTGCGGTTCTTGTTGCAGTAATCGACCATCGCCGCCAGCGTCGTGGACTTGCCCGAACCGGTCGGACCGGTCACCACGACCAGACCCTTGTGCAACATGCAAAACTTTTTCAAGACCGCCGGCAACGGCGCGTCGAACTTCTCAAAATCCTCGAACGAAAGCACCTTGGTGGGAATCTGCCGGAACACGGCGGAAATGCCGTTCTTCTGCTGGAAAAAATTTGCGCGAAAGCGGGAAATGTTCGGGATTTCGTAGCCGAAATCCACGTCGCCCGTTTCCTCGAACACCTTGATTTTGTATTCCGGCGCGATTTCGTAGAGCATGGCCTTCAAGCTGTCGCTCTCGAGCGGCGGAAAATCCACACGGTGCAATTCGCCGTTGATGCGCAACATCGGGGCGTTGCCCGACGCCACGTGGAGGTCCGAAGCCTTTTGCTCGAACATCAAGTTGAAGAAAGCGTCAATCTTTGCCATAAGTGTATCGCGATACGCGCGACTATTAGCTAAATCCGCACCACACTGCAACCCTTGAACTCGGCCGGCGACCAAATCCGGAATGAAATCGCCGAACGCGGCGCAATCCCCTTTGCGTGCTTCATGGAACTCGCCCTGTATTGTCCGTTTTGTGGATATTACGAAAAGAAAAAGGACACACCGGGACAGCGCGGGGATTTCTATACGAGCGTCAGCGTTGGGCCGTCATTTGGCGAGCTGCTGGCATTCCAATTTGCGGAATGGCTCGAAGCATTGCCGGTTGCCGATTGCCGGTGGCCGATTGTCGAGGCGGGCGCGCACGATGGACGTTTGGCGAAGGACATACTCGCTTGGCTGCGGTTGCGCCGGCCCGGGCTGTTTGAAAAGATCGAATACTGGATCGTCGAGCCGTCGTCGCGTCGGCAGGAGTGGCAACGCGAGACGCTGAAAGAGTTCATACCGAGCGTTAAATGGTTTGCTGACTTTCATTCCCTCACGACCACTTCACTGTGCGCGGCAACAAATCGGCAATCGGCAACCGACAACCGGCAATCGGTTCGCGGGGTGATCTTTTCCAACGAACTTCTCGATGCCATGCCCGTCCAGCGCATCGGCTGGGACGCAAAACGGCGCGAGTGGTTCGAGTGGGGTGTAACGCTCCAGGATGACCGATTCGTTTGGTCCCGGCTGCCCGATGCGATTCATCCTTCATCCTTCATCCTTCATCCTTCCAGCAAGCTGCTCGACGTGTTGCCGGACGGCTTCACGACCGA
>CAYIOH010000100.1:1663-9965 GCA_964364975.1 uncultured Bifidobacteriaceae bacterium | reverse complement strand
ACGTTTGCGCGACGGCGTGCACGGAGTGACGCGCCCTACCGGCTGGAATCAATTCGTGTTTATTCGTGTGCATTCGTGGTTCAACTCAATTCCCGTTCTTCAAACAGCGCCACGGCGACCGCCAGCGCCGCGCCGACATAACCCACCACATACGCGAACGCCTCGCCCACGTAGCCCCAATGAAACGTGCTCTTGCCCGTTTCGAGCGCGTCCGCCAGCCAGAAGTATTGCCAGTTCGGAATCAGCGTGTAAAGAACCGACGCCCACCACGGCCCGCCGCCGTCAGTGGTTCCACCGAGTTTCAAGTAGAGATAATCCGACATCAAGCCTACCAGAAAAAACGCCGAGCAGATGGCCAGCGTGGGAATCATGTCGAACCGCGTCGAGCACGCCAGCGCCAGCGCCGCCAGAATCCACAGCGCGAACAAAATTAAAATCGCCGCCGGCACCATCCGCCAGTCCACGTGCGCCATTTCTCCAGCGCTCTGCATCTGCTTGGTGAACTGGAAAATGAACAAAGCCGCCACCGTGAGCGTCACCACGAGACTGAACACCGCGTCGCTCACGAACGGTCGCCGCAAGAAGAAGTTGCTGAGCCCGCCGAGCGCATAGGCCACCGCGACTCCGGCGGCAAAAATTCCCACCGCCGCCAAATCGGTGCCGCTGTAGGCATCGAACGCCATCCGGCTGGCGACCAGCGCGGCCACGAGGTTCACGTAAGTCAACACGGTCAGCGCGGCGACCAATCCCGCGTATTTCGCCAATAAAAATTGCGCGCGCCCGACCGGTTTGGACAGCACCGCCAGCGCCGTGCCCGCGCGAATTTCACGCGCCAATGAGGCCGACGCACTCAAAACCGCTCCAAACAACCCGGCCAACAGCATCACCGCCAGCACGCTGTTCTTGACCAGCTTTGGCTCGTCGCCGAACGCAAAATAGTAGGGCGTGGCCAGGAAGATTTCAAAGAGGGCCGAGGATGTCATCAGCAGCAGAAACACGGGCTGGCGCACCAGTTCCATGAAGGCGTTGGCGGCGATGGTGATGAATTGTCGCATGGCGGCTTTGTTGCGCCGACGAGATTACGCACCCCGACTTCGATTGCAAACGGATTCAAGGGGTGACGCGTGACAAGTGACAGGTGGCATGATGGAACTGCGCCCGTTCTTGCCACTTGTCACCTGTCACTTGTTACCGCCTTGGGGCATTGGGCGGGACCGAAACAAATAAAGGGCACCGAGGAAAAGTAGTAACGCGCGAACGAAGGCAAAGCCGACCGATTCCACGAACTTGATAAATGATTTGCCAGTCCCCGCGTCCAATCCGAACGCGCGCAAGTTGAAGCAGCCGCACGAGATGTCGAGCCCGCGCGCCCACGCCTGGCCGGTCGCGAGCACGAAGACCCCGAACATCACCAGCGCCCACACCAGCGCCGCGCGCGTCCAAATCCGCCCCAGCAGCAACAATCCGCACAGCAGTTCGAGCCACGGCAGGATCATCGCCGCCCAGCGGAGCGCCACGCCCGGAAGCGGCAGTTGGTAGGCGGTGATGCTGATGTAGAAATCCTGCAGGTTCGCGACCTTGGACAGCGCGGCCCAGATGAGCAGCACGCCGAGAATCCAGCGCACGATGATTTTCAGTTTCGATTCGCGCGCCTCGTTCATTTTGCCCCCGCCGGGTTTGTTTTGCTTTCGGCAACGCGGTATTCCACCACGCCACCGGGCATCTCTTTCACGTTCGTAAAGCCCAGTTCCTTCCTGAGTTTTTCGGCCAATTCGTGCGCCGCGTCGCAATTCTCTGAGCCGCAGTAAACCACGATGGCTGTGTTCTGGGGATGCTTCGTGGCGAACGCCAGAAACTCCGCCGGCTCGCTTTCCGTCGGGAGCGATACGGCGCCCGGAATGTGCTCGATGTCGTAAGCCGTCTTCGCGCGTCCATCCACCAACACGATTTGCCCGGCTTCCAGCAGGTGCTTGATCTCGAGCCACCGGACGGTGGAAGCGGAGGCGTTGGTGGTCAGGGGTGCCGGCGTCGTTGTTACGCTCGCGGAGTTCGTGGGAACGGACGCAGCCAGTGGAAGCGCCGGGATGTTTGATTTTACAAGCGGGTTCGCGACCTGACGCTCAGGCTTGGGCGCACGCACGCCGAGCGGGCTGGCGACGTTGTAAACCAACCCCAGCGCGACCGCCGCCGCGAAAATCGCCACCACCTGCCGCCACGGGATGTTCCCGGCACAAGGCCCACCGGCTGCCTCGGTTTGCTGACTGCCATTCATCGCCGGCAACATTATCCCCTTGGACCGAACTTTTCCACCACAACCTTCGCCACCCTTGGAGCGCGGACAGCTTTGTCCGCGAGGCTAATACCATTCCAAGGAACACGCGGACAAAGCTGTCCGCGATCTGAAAATCTCAGCGGGACTCTCCGTCCTACTTGCCCGGCATCTGCCAGACCCAGTCGCCGTTTTCGATGTCCACCGACGGGTTTTTTCCTTTCTTCCAGACAATTTCGCCGCCGTCATCAGTCTTGTTCCAGCCGATCGAATAAATGACATAGCCGCCGTCCGGCTTCAGCCGGTAGCGCAACCGCTTGCCGTCAATCACGTCCGCCGGAACTGATTCGATGAAGCGCGGCACGAGAGCATCGAGATTTTCTGGAAGTTTTCCCTCCGTCAGGCGGTAGCGCTCCAACGCACAGGCAACGCGGGCCGCGTCCACGAAGGTTTGCATCTGGGCGGATTTCACGATGGCCTTGTTCAACGCAGGAAACAGCATTGCGGCGAATATCTTGTAAGGCTGGTATCGTTTTTGAACCAGAGTCATCAATGCCTCATCCAACCGATCGCTGAATTCAGGGAGAACGCGGCGTGCCTTTTCATCCACGCCGGGGAGGGTAAATTCCTGGTGCATCCGCGAGATGATGAGCATGTTCTGGTAATACCAGCCGCTGGGCATCGGGTTAAAATGCAGGCCCGATGCGTCGGCAGAGACATCGCAGATGAAATTCATCACGTCCGTCCCGAAACCCTGTCGCCGCATCCAATCCAAGCCGCTGGTCGAGAACGCTCGCTCACCACGCATCGCCAGCTTGCACTCCGCCAACAGGTTCAACGATGCCGGGTATTTCTCCAACTCGGCCAATTGCACATCGTTCCATGCGTGCCGCAACAGTCCCTCGCGCAGGACTTGCAAATTCAGGTTCAACGTCGCAATTCGCACGAGATGCTCTATCAAGAGCGGTTCGTCCCGGATGGAGTCGGACAACCGAAAGCCCAGTTTCAATTCCTCGAACGCCTCCGGCGACTGGCCGAGTTCAAGCCTCGCTACGGCTCGCACCTGCGGCAGTTTGCAAATCTGTTTCACTTTTGCGAGGTGGGGCAGGAGGATGGCCCATGACGGCTCGTAGTCATACTCAATCGGAAACCGTGAATACGGACGGGTGGCGGCGGCTTCGCGCAGTTCCTTGATTTCTGGATCAAACTTCCCGAGGGCAAACACAATGTCCGCTGCGGCCGTTCCGGGCACCGCAGGTTGAGGATAATTTATGTTCCCGCGATAGAACTCCCGGCAGGCAGCGAGATCGGCAAACGTGCCTTTCTCCAGATTGCCGAGAACGAGTTTGTCGTTGGTGTCGCGCCCGTCGGAAAGTTCCGCCGAAAGTTTTTCCAATCGCGCCACGCCGTTCGAGTCCCGGCTCACACGCTGGCCATGCACGCGGGCGTAATCAAACAGAGGTTTGAGCAAAGGTGTCATGGCGAAGTTTTGATCGTCCGGCACCGGAGGCGGGACCAATTGAGCGATGGTGAATTTTTCGCCCTTGGCCTCCCACTGGCGTTTGTGGGCTTCCCACGCCCGCTTGCCGCGCCAATTCTCGACGGCGTAGAACAGCGCGATGAGCGTGGCGACGCTGGCGCCGGCAATCAGGCATCGCCGCAGGATCCGCCACGAGAACAGCCAGCGGATAAACCGGCGCGTGGTGGAACGCTGCCACATCGTGGGTTGGGGATCGGTCGTTTCCATAAATCAGGCGCAGGCCGACTCGGATTGCCGGTCGCTGCGCGGTTGCCGGTTGAGTTTCGGGGGTATCGCCGCATCGGCTGTCGGCAATAAGGCGAGTTCGAGGAGCAACTCCCGGTGTCGCTCCCACGCCGCGCGCAATTCCTGCGGCGACGCGGACGAAACGCTGGCCGAGGTTGTGGTCTGGTCTGCCTGCGTCAGGTTGATGGCTCCGATTACCAGCCACAGGGCGGCGATGCCCGCCCACGTCACGCGCGCTGGCAGGACCAACTCGCGCCAAAGCTTGAGGGCGATGGCGATGGGCAAACTCTGTTCTCTCGCTGCCGGACGCTCCGTCAAACCCGCCACGGCGACGCGGCGGATTTGATCAAGCTTGGCGTTGGCCGTCTGGTGACGTTGCAACAAAATTTCACGGGGAGTTTTCATCAGGTTTTCCTTTAAACGCAAAGACGCGAAGGCGCAGAGACGCAATGGAGGGACAGGAACAGATTCTTTTCTTTGCGCCTTTGCGCCTTTGCGTTAATTCTTTTTTGTTCATGACTCGGTTTGGTGGATTAGTCGTTTGAGCGCACGCTTGGCGTAATGCATTCGCGATTTCACCGTGCCCAGGCTCGCGCCGGTGATCCGGGCGATTTCATCCAACGGGAAATCCTCGATGAAATGGAGCAACAGCACTGCGCGCTGCGGGGCGGGCAACTGATTCAGCGCCTGCATAAACTCAGCCTCCTGTTCTTCGCGGATGAGTAGTTCGCGCGGGTCATCGTCCACGCCGGCCAATCTCTCCATGGATTCAGCGTCCAACGGTTCCTCCCGACCGCTCTTGCGCCAGTGCTGGATGCATTTCTGGTGGGCGATGCCGAAAAGCCAGCTTCCGAACCGGGCATCGTCCCGCAGACCCGCCAGATGCCGGACGGCGGCAATGAACGTCTCCTGGACGAGATCCAGGCTCGCCTGTTCGTCGCGCACCAGTTCAAAGGCGTAGGCATACAAAGGCAACTGGTAGCGGCGCAGCAGCGCGTCCCAAGCCCCGGAATCTCCGGCCCTGGCCTGGCGCACGGGCAATTGTTCGTCGTCAGCCACTCCCAGCATTTACAACCAGTGGAATGGCGGAAGCGAGAAAAGGTTCAATGGGGGACGAAATTTCTTACCCAGCTATTGGCGCCGAAGGAGCGCGGCTGTGTGCGCTGGCACCAGCCGCAGCACTACCGATAATTTCAGGGCTACCACGTTTTCGGCGCGCTGCGGCTGGTCTTTCAGACACAGCCGCGCTCCGCTCCAAACCACGAGGTCACTTTGCCGGATACTTCCAGACCCAGTCGCCATCAGTGATGTTCACACCCGATTCTCCCTTGATGGGTCCAGAGGCTGCTTCTCGTTTCGTCAATCCGACTTTGCCGCCGTCATCCACACCATTCCAGCCGACAGAATAGAGCGAAAACTGGCCGTCGTCGGTGCGCCGATATTTAAGCGGCTGGCCGCCGATGATGTCGTGCGGGATTCTCTCGATAAACTGCGGCACAAGAACGCCGAGCGATTCCGGGTATTCGGCGTGCGCGAGCCGATACCGCTCCAGTGCGCAGGCGATGCGCGCCAAGTCGGCGGCGGTTTGCGCGTAGGCAAATTTGGACGAACAGCGGGTCAGCGCCGGCATCAGAAGCCCGGCCAACCAGTTGCAAGGCGTCACGCGAATTTCGTTGAAGGCATTCGTCGCCCGCGCCTCGGCCGCGGGTGAGACGACGCGCGTTTCCTGATTCACGATGGGCACCAGCAAGTCAAAATTCATGCGGCAACACGCGACCTTGTTTTGCTCGAACCAGCCGCTGGGAACAAAGCGGGCCAGCCACATCGGGAACCGAAAGTGCGAATCGATTCCATCTTCCACGGCCAACCAGTCAAGCTGCCATGTGCCGCGCACGTAATCGAGTATGCCAACATCGAGGGCTCGCTCGGCGCGCATGGCGAACTGGTAATCGCCGAGAAAATCCAATTTGCCAAGTTCGGTTTCAAGCAGAGTAAGTTGAGCGTCGTTCCAACGATGATCGCCCAACCCTTCCCAGACCGGCTGCAGCATGGTGTGCAGCATCGCGATGCGGACGAGATGCGAGATGAAAAACGGTTCGGTGCGAATCGAGGCGGTCAGGCGCAGCATGAGTTCGACGTCGTCCAAAGCCTTTTCAACCTGGCCAGCCTCCAACTCCGCGAGCGTGCGCAATCGCAATGTCATCGCGCAACCTCTGAGCGAAGCCAGGTGCGGAAGCAAAATGGCCGCCGGATCGGCGTCCGCATAGCCGAGCGGAAAACGCGAGTCGGGTAATTCGCTGGCCCGCCGCAATTCTTCAATCGTCAAATCATATTTGCTCAAGGCGAGCAAAACGTCCTCGGCCGGTGTTTGAGCTTGAGGTGTGACGGGGAAGAAATTCGTGATGGCGTCGACCTTGCGATAATAAGCCTGCCACGTTCTCAAATCGGCCTTCTCTGATTTCTGCCAGTTGCCGATGTGCGTTGTGGCATCAAGCCCGCTTAAATCAAGTTCGGTCGGCATTACCAGCCGCCGAACGAAATTCGTGTGGCCGAGCGCGGCAACCCTGTCGCCATACCAAATCCTGCCTTGTTCCACGCTCATGCTCGCACAAACCGTTTCCACCCAAAGCGGCGTCATCGCAAAGTTTTGATCGTCCGGCACCGGTGGCGGCACGATGCTGGCAAGATCGAAGTGCTCCCCTTTGGCTTCCCACTCGTGCTTGAACTTCTGCCACGCGTGCCAGCCGCGCCAGTTTTCTTCGGCGTAGAACAGCGCAACAAGGGTGATGGCGCAGGCGACGCCGAACAGAACCCGCCGCAGGTTGCGCCAGCAACACAGCCAACGGACGAACAGGACGGCGACCGCCACCAGCACCGAGATGATGACGGAGAAAAGCAGGGAAAAGAGAATCAATTTCGGGATACTCCTATTCCCCTCAATTCCCAATCTATAACCGAAGACGAACAGAAACACCGCGGCGGTCAGTATCGCGAGCCAGCCAAGGACTTTCGCCCGGCCTTTCCAAGGTCTGCTCCAGATGCTTTTGGGTTCTTCGCTCATAATCGTTTCAAGCCATTAACATTTCCTCCCGGCGCTGGCTGTGCGGCCGGGGCGGGACGGATTTGGGCTGGTCGGCGGCGCGCGGTTCGGGTCGCTCGACCAGTTCGGCCAGCAACAGATGCTGTTGTCTCAGAACCATCAGTGTTTCCGGCGACGGCGGCGCGGCCTGACGGGCGAAATTTCTGGATGTCGTTTCGCGCGTCGTAAAGTTCACGGCCAGAATCACGAGCCACACCGCGGCCACGCCGGCCCAGGCCTGCGGACACGGCCAGAGCAATTCACGCCACCATGGCGACGGTCGAGAGTCGAGGGTCGAGGGTCGAGAGCCGGAGGCGCGTGCCGCCGTCAAGATTTCCGTACGCCACGCGGGCGGCATTTCGCGCATCGGCTGGCGTTGCAGGCATTGTTCAAAGTCGTCCGGGTTCATGCTTCATTGGCCACGAAAAGGCACAAAAATCACAAAAGGAATTTCATTTTGTGCTGCTTGTGCTTCTTCATGGCGATTCTTCTTCATTTTATCTCGTCGTAAAGGGGACGCAGCCGGGCGCGCAATTTGTCTAGGCCGTAGCGATAGCGGCTGGCGGCGGTGTTGAGCGGAATTCCCAGCGTGGCCGCGATTTCCTCAAAGGTCAGTCCGGTCCACAGTTTCAGGTGGACCACGGCGCGCTGGTCGGCGGGGAGTTCGCCAAGCGCGGCTGACAATTCGTTGCGGAAGGCGGCTTCGTCGGGATCGCGCGTCAGGGCGAACGCGGAGATTTGTTCTGCGCCGAATTGTTCATGTTGTTTGCTCCGCGTGCCGCACCGGCGCATGAGGTCAATGGCCGCGTTGTTGGCGAGGCGGAGGAGAAAGGCGCGTTCGTCGCGGGCGGAAGCAAGCAAGTCCGGCTGGCGCGCGAGTTTGATAAAGATTTCCTGAAGGATATCGCGCGTGTCGTTTTCGTCACGGGTGAAATTCAAAAGGAACGCGAACAACGCGGAGGCGTGTTCATCGTAGAGCCGTTCGAGTTCGTCCGGCATCGTTTCTGCCTTAATGACGCGCCAGGCGTGGAGATTTGTCTAGCGAAGAATGAGGAATGTTTGTTTGGAGTTCCGCCTTCAGGCGGCTCTTGGGCGGGCAGGACGACCTGAAGGCAGAACTCCAAACCAATTCCGCGCTTGCCGACTTTGTTCCGGGCGTTTAGGAACGGGCGGTGATTTTGCATAATAT
>CAYIOH010000100.1:0-1653 GCA_964364975.1 uncultured Bifidobacteriaceae bacterium | reverse complement strand
ACGCGCCAGGCGTGGAGATTTGTCTAGCGAAGATTTCGCCAGGTGGGGCGAGGCTCCTGACGAGCCGAGTTGTAGCGGCGGTCTGGGACCGACGACGGCGCTGACACAGCGCCGCCACAAATTTACGGCTCGCGGGGACGCTCGCCCCACCACCCGAATCCTGGCTATCAATTCCGCGCTTGCCCGCCGCGCCCGCGCCGTTTAGGAACGGGCGGTGATTTTGCACAATATCCTCGGCGCGCTCGCGGTGGTGAGTTTTTTGTCCACGCTCTGGCAATGGTTCGCAGCGCGGCGGTTTCCGCTGCACCAGCGCATTGAGACAACGCTTGACGACTCCACGAGGAGGATCGCGGGTGGGTCCGTTCCCGCTGTCACGCTGCTGAAACCGCTCAAGGGCACGGACGAATTCGCCGAATCCTGCCTGCGAAGCTGGTTCACACAGGTCTATGCGGGCGAAATTCAAATGCTCTTCGGTGTCGCGAATGCCGACGATCCGGCTTGCGCCGTCGTCAAAAAACTCCTCGCCGAATTCCCGCAACGCGATGCGCAACTGGTCATTTGCCCGGAACGGTTGGGGGCGAATGCGAAGGTTTCCAAACTCGCGCAGCTTGAGCCGCTCGCGAAGCATGAAATTATCGTGGTCAGCGACGCTGATGTGCGCGTGCCGTCGGATTTGCTGACGAACCTGGTGGCGACGCTTGGTGAAGAAGGTAGGGCGGGCAGTCCTCTGCCCGCCGCTCCTGCGCACGGCGACAGCGGCGCGCACGGAGTGACGCGCCCTACCTGCGAAACGGTCGGCCTGGTAAATTGCTTCTATCGGTTCGCAAACCCGACGACGGCCGCGATGCAATGGGAAGCCATCGCGGTGAACGCGGATTTCTGGAGCCAGGTGTTGCAGGGGGCGAGCTTTCGGAAACTGGATTTCGCGCTCGGCGCGGTGATGGCCACGCGGCGTAGGCAACTCGCGGAAATCGGCGGGTTTCGCGCCCTGGCGGATTGCCTGGCGGATGATTATCAGTTGGGCAACCGCATCGCGCGGCGCGGCTATCGGATCAAAATTTGTCCCGTGGTCGCGGAGTGTTGGTCACGGCCGATGGGCTGGCGCGAGGTGTGGCGGCATCAGTTGCGCTGGGCGCGGACGATTCGCGTGTGCCAGCCGCTGCCGTATTTTTTCAGCATTGTGAGCAACGCGACGTTGTGGCCGTTGCTGTGGTGCGCTGCGGTTCCGGCAGAACTGTCGCTCGGCTTTTTGGGAGCGAGTTTATTCACGCGCATCTTGATTACCGAAAATCTCCAGCATCGGTTTACTCAGGCTCCTTCAGGTCTAATGCCGTTGCTCGTGCCGGTCAAGGATCTGTTGCAGGCGGCGCTCTGGATGGGCGCGTTTGCCGGCAATCACATTGAGTGGCGCGGCGAGCGGTATCGCCTGCGGTGCGACGGCACGTTGGCAAAGGAATAAATTGTTGGCACGCGATGCGTGATTGCAAGTGCGCGGGCCGTCCTTATCTTCACCACTATGAACAACAAGCCAGACAAACCACCGGTGGACCCGGAGTTGAGACGCCGCGTCAAGGAACTCATCGCGTTCAAGGGCGGCGGCTATAACGAGGACGCCGTCGAGGACATTATCGAGAACGGACTGAAGCTCCTCAC
>CAYIOH010000099.1:0-10018 GCA_964364975.1 uncultured Bifidobacteriaceae bacterium | reverse complement strand
GCTCAAGTGCGATGAAAAACCTTTTGGGACAGTTTCGGAGTGACGCGCCCTACCAATGATGTTGCGTAATTTATTTGTCACAGCACTCGCACATCGTTACGACTGAGCGTGACGTTCCAGAAATCTCGTTCTGCGAATGGCGCAGAACGCCATTCCGCGCCACGAAGCCACAGGCAGATGACCTGACCCATCACGACCATTGAGAATATGAACATCTCGCCCGCGGTTGATGCACCGCCCGCCACCATTTCGTCCGCCGATCGCCGGGCGCTGTTCTGGGCCTGTTTCCCGCCATCGCCGCCACCGCCGCGGTGTTCGCCGTGCGCGGTCAGGTGATCGGCGACTGGGCGCATGAGTTCGGTCTGACCGAGACGCAGAAGGGCGAAATTCTGGGCGTCGGACTCTGGCCCTTCGCGGCCGCCATCGTGGGCGTCAGCATGGTGGCGGATCGTATTGGCTACGGGAAATGCCTCTTCTTCGCGTTCGTATGCCACGTGGTTTCCACGATCATGCTGATCTTCGCCCAGGGATACTGGTGGCTCTACGCCGGCACGTTTCTGGTTTCGATTGGCAATGGCGCGGCCCAGGCCATTGCCGACCCGATGGTGGCTTCGATGTATCGCCACAACAAAACCACCTGGCTAAACATCCTGCACGCGAGCTGGCCCGCCGGGATGGTAGTTGGCGGCATCGCCGGTATCGCTCTGGGCGTGGGCGGCGGACTGGACTGGCGCTGGCGCATCGGGATGTTGCTCGTGCCCATGCTGCTTTACGGCCTGCTGATGCTGGGCCATCACTTCCCCGTTCACGAGCGCATCGCGGCGGGCGTCTCCGACCGCGAAATGTTCCGCGAGACGGGCGCGATTGGACTGTTCCTCGTGCTGGTTTTCCTGTTTGGCGAGTTTGGCCGTTTGCTCGGACAACCGTGGTATGCCGGCGTGCTCGCGTCGCTGGTGTGCGCGGGACTCTTCGGCCTTTACACGCGTTCGCTGGGTCAGCCGATATTCCTCGTCCTGCTCGTGCTCATGATTCCGCTGGCGACCACCGAATTGGGCACGGACAGTTGGATCACCTCGCTGATGGAAGGGCCGATGAAAGCCATGTCGCTGAACGCCGGCTGGGTGCTGGTCTATACGTCGCTCATCATGATGATCCTGCGCTTCTGCGCCGCGCCGGTGGTGAAATTGCTTTCGCCGCTGGGCGTGTTGATCGCGAGCAGCGTGCTGGCGACCGTCGGTCTCGTGGCGTTGAGCCGGGCAACGGGACTGGCCATCCTCGCCGCAGCGACGCTTTACGGCATCGGCAAGACCTACCTTTGGCCCACGATGCTGGGTGTCGTGGCCGAACGCTTCCCCAAGGGCGGCGCGCTGTCGCTCAACGCCACGAGCGCCGTGGGCATGATGAGCGTGGGCGTGATGGGCACGGTGTTCCTGGGACTGATCCAGGATCGCACGCTCGAAAGCCGGTTGCAGGCGGAACAGCCGGCCCTGCACCAGCAGGTGGTGGCCACCAAAACCAGCGTGCTGGGCGCTTACCAGGCCGTGGACCCGAACCGGGTGAAACAACTGAACGAACAGGACCAGACGACCATTCACGAATTGACCGGTACCGCCAGCAAAGCGGCTCTGGCCACGACGGCCATCTTTCCCGCCGTGATGTTGCTGGGCTACGCCGGACTGTTCCTGGTCTTCCGCATGCGCGGCGGCTACCGCGCCATCGCCTTGGGTGATCAACCTGACGCCCGGCCGCCAGCCGGCCAACGTTGATGTGCGGCCGCGCGTAGCGGGCAAACCCGCCAAAGTCACCCTCACCACCGTCATGAGCAAACGCATCGTCATCAAGAACCACGTTCTCAAAACCCCAAACGTTGCACTCGCTGATTAGATACCGTTGCTCCCGCTCCTTCGTCGCGTGGGGAGAAAAAGCAAGGGGTACTTCCAAGCTGCACACCTTGTGAAGTTCAGCCGATGAATTTGCTTTGCAGGCAGAAATTTCTGTGAATCATTCCATCTTAGCAGTCGTCGTTGAGTAATAACAGAACGCAGAACACGCGGTATCGAGACTTGTTATGAACACCAAACCCAATCAACCCAACTCCAATTCCCTCAAATTCAACCGCCGCAGCTTCATCGCCCGAACCTCGGCCTCCGTCGCAACGTTCAGCATCGTTCCCGGCTATGTGCTCGGAACGCGCGGCCAGACACCGCCCAGCGGCAGGCTCAATATCGCTGCCATCGGCATTGGTGGCATGGGCCGGAACAACGTCCAGAAATGCGCGGTGAACGAGAACATCGTGGCGTTGTGCGATGTGGACGCCGGCGAGCGGGCGGGCAAGATCTTCGCGCTTTATCCGCGGGCCGTAAAATATCGCGATTACCGCGAAATGCTCGACAAACAGAAGGACATTGACGCCATCATCATCGCCACGCCGGACCACACCCATGCGGTGATCGGCATGGCCGCCATCAAAGCCGGCAAACACATCTATATGCAGAAGCCGATGGCGCACTCGGTGCATGAGACCCGCGTGCTCACCGAGGCGGCGCGGCAACACAAGGTGGTGACGCAGATGGGCAACCAGGGTCACTCCAACGACGGCACCCGGCAGATTTGCGAATGGATCTGGAGCGGCGCGATCGGCAAGGTGAAGGAGGTTCACGCTTGGACCAATCGCCCGGTCTGGCCGCAGGGCATCGAAGTGGAACGGCCCAAGGAAACTCCGCCGGTGCCGGAAGGTTTCGATTGGGACCTGTGGATCGGTCCGGCGCCCATGCGCCCGTATCATCCGACTTATGCGCCCAACGCCTGGCGCGCGTGGTGGGATTTCGGCACCGGCTCGCTCGGCGATCTGGGTTGCCACGTTTTGGACCCGGTGTTCTGGGCGCTCAAGTTGAGTCAACCCACGAGCATCGAAGGCAACATTTCCACCTACTGGGAAGGTTTTTGGAAGAAGACGGTGCCGAAGAACGAAACGTATCCCCGCTCCAGCATCGTGCGGTACAAATTTCCGGCGCGCGGCGACATGTCTCCGGTCACGCTAACGTGGTGGGATGGCGGGTTGATGCCGCCCCGGCCAGAGGAATTGGAAGAGGGCAAGCGGATGGGTGACGCCGATGGCGGCGTGCTGTTCCTCGGCGACCAAGGCACTTTGATGTGCGGCTGCTACGGCTTGGAGCCACGGCTCATTCCGGAAAAACGAATGAAAGAGTTCAAGCAACCGGCGCCAACCATTGAACGCATCCCCGACGGGCAGCAGGGGCATGAAAAAGATTGGGTCCGCGCCTGCAAAGGTGGCAAGCCCGCCAGTTCCAATTTCGAGTATTCCGGTCCGCTGTCCGAAATGGTTCTGCTCGGCAACCTGGCCGTCCGCTTCCCGGATCAAAGGCTGCTCTGGGACGGAGCCAACATGAAGGTCACCAACGACGACGACGCGGATGCGTACATCCGGCGCAAGTATCGCGCGGGTTGGACACTTTAGCTGCCACCAACAATCGGGCGGGCAGCCGGTCAAAGGCCGCCGCCGGCTGAGAATTGACGTTTCCGGCCAAACGGTTTGAGCAGCAACTCAGCCCCCGCGGCCATGAAATCCGTCTCGGTTCGCGCTTGGAAGAACAAGAAACCTTGTTTCTGGAAACGGCGGATTAGTTCCGGCGTGCCCGCCGGTCGCCCCAGAAATTTTCCGTTCCGCCTGGCGGCAGCAACAATTTTCGCGATCGCGGTTTCCAACCGCGGGTGCTTTTGATTGCCCCGCAAGCCAAGGGCGAACGATAAATCGCTGGTGCCGATGAAAATCACATCAATGCCCGGTGTCGCAGCGATTTCGTCCACTTTCTCCAATCCTGGAAGGTCTTCAATGATGGTCACCACCATGACATTTTCATCGGCAAAATCGTAGTAGCCTTGTGGCGCCGGCCAGCGAAATGTCGCGAGGTCCGCGCCCGAACCCCGCAAGCCTCGCGTTGGATAACGGCATGCGGCCACCGCCTGGCGGGCCAGTTCCGGGCTGCTGGTGAAGGGGAAAATCACCCCGAGGACGCCGGCATCCAGCACCCGCTTGGCCGTCCACAACTGATTGACTGGCGGGCGGGCGAACGGCACGGCGGGCAGGCCGCGGGTGGCCAGAACAATGTTGCGCACCGTCTCCAGCGTGAGCGGCGAGTGCTCCATCTCGAGCCAGAGAAAATCAAACCCCAGCGCCGCCGCCTGCGCGGCCGTTTCCACATTGTTCACGGTGATCGTTACGCCGAAGACGGGCTGGCCTTTTTGTAATCTGGCTCTGACGGGATTTTCCCATTGGGAATGACGTGATGCTGTTTTTTTGGGTTTCATAAATCTGCACCAGCATAACCGGGGGTCTGGTTGCTTTGGCAAGGAATTTGGAAGGCGCTGCTTCTTCCTGCCCATGAACCTGAAGGTAGGGCGCGTCACTCCGTGCGCGCCGTTTCTGCCGGCTACCAGTCCGGCGCGCACGAAGTGACGCGCCCTACCAGTGCGACCGGGTTCAGGAGCGCAAGGCGCGCAAAAAGTTCGGGGCGGTCTCTCCCCGAGAAGCAGAAGCTGCCACAAATTGAAATCATCCTGCCAAATTCACAAGTAGGAACTAATTTATCTTTTCCTACAAATAATTGTTGACGGACTTTCACAGGTTGGTCATATTTCTCGCATGAATACGACAGAGAGCGCCAACGCCGTCTGGTTCACCACCAAAGGCCAGGTTGTGATTCCCCTGCGGCTGCGCAAACAATTCCACATTGAGGACGGCACCAAGGCCATCGTGGAAGCCACGCCCGACGGCATCCTCCTGAAACCCGTCACCCGCTGGGCCATTGAGCGCGGCTTCGGCCTCCTGAAACGCAAGCCCGGCAGCAAGTCGTTTCAGGAAGAATGGGCCGAGCACAAGCGCGAAGAACGAGAACTGGAGGACAGATAAATGGCCGCCGCCGTCCTCGATGCGCACGCGTTGCTGGCTTTTTTCCAGGGGGAGGATGCCGCCACCGCCGTCAAAGAACTGCTGCACAAAGCCGCCAGTGCCGACCGCCCCCTGCACATGACGGAAGTGAACTATGCCGAGGTGAAACACACGCTCCTCAAAAAGGATGGAGCGGAAGCGTGGGAACAAGCCGCTGACATCCTAACCAGCCTTCCGATAGAGTTTCATTCCGCCACGCGCCCACTGGCTGATTCCGCCGCCGACTTCAAAGCCCGCTTCAAGTTGAGCCTCGCCGACGCTTTTGCCGCCGCGCTGGCGAAGGAAAAGAAAGCTGAACTCGTCACCGGCGATCCGGAATTCAAGGCACTTGAAAAGGAAATCAAAATCAACTGGCTGAAATAGGAAAACAGGGGAAACGCGATGAACAACAATCAGAAGAAGGAACTGTGTCTTGCGCTCATGCGGGCGGATAGCGAGGCGGAAATTGAACGCATTCTGACTGAGGTGGGCCATTGGAATAACAAGCGTGTTTGGCGGCTCTATGGCGATAGAGAGAATAATTTCAGCACCATCGGCAATCAACAAAACAGGCCAGACGCCGCGCTCGTTGAAAAGTTGGTCAACGCGGTGGACGCCCGGTTGATGCACGAGTGTTTGGCTCGTGGCAACAATCCAGAATCACCAACCGCACCGCAGAACATTCGCGAAGCGGTGGCACGGTTTTTTGAAGACGGAGCAGCCAGCGGTAGCATCTACGGCGGACAAATCAGCGCATGGGACAATGAAAAGCGGCGTGAGGTCGCTCGCGGCATCACGCTCGCCGCAACTGGAATGAAAGTTCAAGACGGAGACCCTTGCATAACGGTTGCCGATCTGGGCGAGGGGCAAACGCCCCGCAAGTTCCCCGACACTTTTCTTTCACTCGAAAAATCCAACAAGCTTCGCATCCCTTTCGTTCAGGGGAAATTCAACATGGGTGGAACGGGTGTCTTGGAATTCTGCGGGCGAAAGAATCTACAACTGATTTTGAGCCGCCGCAGCCCGCGCATCCTCAATGGCAATTTTGATCATCCGACCGACGACGAATGGGGCTTCACAATCGTGCGCCGTGAAGACCCATCTGGCAACCGCCGCAGTTCGTCATACACTTTTCTCGCTCCAGTCGGAGCGGATGAGAGGCCACAGCAAGGTGAGGTCTTTACATTCGCGTCCGACAAAATGCCCATCTTCCCTGATGGCGCAGACCCCTACGCACGCGAAAGCGAATCCGGCACGCTGATCAAGCTCTACGAATACTCAATGCCCGGACACCGCTCGCACATTCTGCGCAAGAGCGGCTTGCTTGCGCGCCTTGAAGTTTTGATTCCCGAACCGGCATTGCCCATAAGACTCCATGAATGCAGAGCGGCGTATGGCGGCGATGAAGATCGGAGCTACGAAACCAATCTTGCTGGCTTCGCCATCCGCCTTGAACAGGGCAAAGGCGACAATCTTGAACCTGACTTTCCAGTCTCCGTCGAAATGACGTGCGCTGGCGAGCCAATGGCCGCGACAATTTTCGCTTTCAAGAAAGGCCGGGCAGAGACGTATCGGAAATCCGAGGGCATCATCTTCACGGTGAACGGACAGACGCACGGCTATCTCACATTGGATTTTTTCCGGCGCACAAGAGTTGGGCTTTCGTATCTCGCCGATTCGATACTCGTCATCGTGGACTGCACGGGCATCACGGGGCGCGGGCGGGAATTGCTTTTCATGAACAGCCGTGACCGGCTGCGCGACGCTGAGCTTCGCAAACATCTTGAACAGGAGCTTGAAGACCTGCTGAAAAACCAACCCGGCTTGAAAGCTCTGCGTGAACGCCGACGGCGGGAAGAAATTGAATCACGTATCGAAGACTCTAAACCGCTCGAACAAATTCTGGAGTCACTTCTCAAGCACTCTCCAACGCTGGCCAATCTATTCTTGTTCGGTAAGCACGCATCGAATCCTTTCAAGCAAACCAAGACTGGCGCAGAAGAAAAACCATACGAAGGCAAAACGTATCCCACCTATTTTAAGTTCAAAGGCAAAGACCCTGGCAGCGAATTGGCCCGCGAAGCGCACGTCAATATGCGGTGCCGCATCGCGTTTGAAACGGACGCCGTCAATGATTACCTCAGCCGCAGCATTGATCCGGGCACGTTCACACTGTTTATCCTCGACGGCGCGGAGCGACGGCCAGCGAAGGATTTGGACTTTGCGACCAACGTGAATCTCCAAAACGGCATTGCGAACTTGAGCATAAAGTTTCCAGAAGGTTGCAAGGTCGGCGACAAGATGAAGTTTGTCACAGTCCTAAACGATGCAACGCAGCCGCAACCATTCGAGAACAGCTTTTCCGTTCTGCTCCAGAAGCCAGACGAGTTTGCCGGAGGAAAAGGGGGGCGGAAGAAGCCACCCACAGAGGATGAAGGTGACGAGCGAGAAATGCCCGGCGGGCTTGAACTGCCCGAATGTATCCGTATCACAGAGGAGCAGTGGAGCAGTCAAAGCCCGCCGTTTGACAAACACACAGCACTCGTCGTGAAAGACAGCGGGAAGGGCGCGGATGCGAGCAACGGTGAGCCGGAAAAAGTCGTGTATGATTTCTTCATCAATGCCGACAACGTCCATCTTCAGCGGTTTCTGAAGTATGAACTCCGAAGCGGTGAAGACGACAAAGTTGCCAAGTCGCGTTTTGAATTGGGAATGATGCTCACCGGCCTTGCCTTGATCTACCAAGAGAATCTTGATCGCAAGCAGAAGGCGGCGCAGAAAGAAGATGACGATGACGCTCCGAAACAAAGCATTGAGCAGCGTGTGGCCGAAGTCACCAGAGCTTTCGCGCCATTTTTGCTGCCGATGATTGATGCGTTGGGTGCGCTCGATGAGGAAAAAGTCGCCGCTGGTTCGGCGTCTGGCGAATCAACGTAAGAGTTACACGGCGAGCTTGTGCAATAACATCACTTCTTTGCTGGCAGGAATCTCACCGCGTTTGTTTGCATACCATTTTCGTCCTGGAACTTCTCGCCAGATTCGTCCGCGCATTTTGGCTGTCGCAATGCAATCTGCTTCGGCCTCCACGAAGCCAGCCTCCTTCATCGTTTCGAGATAAGTCTTCAACTGCCAGGTCGGGTCTGAAAACGCCACGAGTTGTACAACGATGGAATTCTCATCGAGCAACGACCGGACTGACGAGAACACCGACTTGAGGCGAGCATAGTAAGTCACAAGCTCAACTTCATCGCGCGGACCAAGTAGGTAGTGCGATTCACCCGCTCCATCGCGCTGATTCGCCAGCCAGAAGGGGGCGGGTGTTTCTTTGCGGCCCATGATTTGCCAGCGATGATAAACGACGTGAACACCCGGATACGGCGGCGAAGTGAGAACCAGCTTGGCAGGAAGCCATGACTGAGGAATTCGTTTGTCGTCCGAACACATTTCAGACGAACGATTGATAATGCGCCGGAGCGATGAAAGGCGGCAGCGCGGCAATTCATTCGTAGAAGCAGTGTCAGAGATGAAATCAAAAAAGTTGCCGGTCGCTTCCCGTAAACGATTGCAAAACTCGGCCTTGAATTCAGCGGTCGTGGGCACACGCGATTTGCAATCCAGCCCCCACTGGCCGACACCCAACAAGACGAGCCGCACGAATTGTTGCTGGCGCACCTTTGCGAGAAGGGTGAGTCGTTGAAAAATCCACTGGAAAAATGCCCGTGCTTCTTCGGGCAAATTGCGCTGGTAGTAAAGAATGTCAGGTTCTTCAGTTTTCGGCGCTACACTGTGCCCTACTTCGCTGACCTCTACGGAATCAAGCCAAGCGGCGATCGCGCGCTTGTCGTGGACTGAAATCGGTGTGGTCTTTGTGCGCGCAAGAAATGCGGCGAGCGAACTTACATCCATGCCCGCAGCGCGGCGACCAAGCGAAATGGCTTCAACAAGCGTAGTGCCACCTCCGCAAAACGGGTCAATCACTAGGTCGCCTGGTCGGGTAAACGCCTTGATTGCTTCACGGGCAAAGATTGGTGAAAACCGAGCGGGGTAACGGTAAAAGTCATGAGGCGCGCCCGTGACTTTTTCTCGGTTCGACACAGCATCAACCAGGGAGGCAGGAATGTGTGTCTGCTGTCTCCCAACGCCGGTCTCACGGGATTTACTGCTCAACACTCGGGTCACGCACCGCCAGGTTACTTAGACGTTACGCGAAACACAAGCCCACGTTGTTAACAACTCGAGTCGCGTATAGTCGGGTCATGCTCTGGCTGATCTTTTGCGCATTCAGCGGCGCGGCGATTGCCCCTCGCGCGAATGGTGCGCTGGATGTCCAGACGGAAGGTCGCCAGGCGAAACCAACCCTCGGCGATGCCAAATGTTCAACGAGCGGGCGGTGGGGATTCCTTGAGCAACCAAACTTCCGAAACCTGGCAGCCGCGGCCGTTGCCGCCCAGCGCCGCGTCGCCGTTCCAACTCAAGGTCAGTTCCCCCTTCGCCGTGGCGGCGCGCGGGATGGCGAACTCGACCGGCTTGATCGGCTGCGGCTTCGGCATCAGCGGGTGGATTTCTACCGCATCGTTGGCCATGAGCCGGATGGGCTTTTGCAGGCTGTCGCCGCCGTAAACGACGCGCACCCGGTAGCCCGCGTTGGGATCGAGTTGCTCGTAGCGCATCCGCAGCGGCGTCCCGCGCAAGGTTTCCGCGTGATTGAGCCAGGAGTAACGCAACGCGCTGTCGAAGTTTTCGGCGCCCGCCCGGCCCTTCTGGTCCGCAAAGCCGACGAACGCTGATTCGAGGTTTGAGGGATCGTCCGCCGGATTCGGGTTGCGCACGAGATGCGGTTGGCGCGTCAGGTCGCCGAGATCGTCGTAAAAACCACCCGGGCCGGGGTCGGTCCAGTGTACGATTTCGCGAATGGCCGCGAGGCGTGCAGTTTCGTCCGGCAACTCGCGGATGGCGCGAAACCGGCCCAGCAGCCAGGGCCGGTTGTTGAGCGGCAGATCAATCGTGTCGAGCGTGGCCCCGCGGTCGGGCGCAATGGCGCGATGGCGCGAGACGCTGAGTTGCATGCGG
>CAYIOH010000098.1:0-10052 GCA_964364975.1 uncultured Bifidobacteriaceae bacterium | reverse complement strand
TCCAGAGGAGCGACTGACTGGTGTTGCCGGTCTTGGGATTCTTTTCCGCGCGCCAAACGGACCAAAGCGGTGACCAGTTGCGCTCGACGCTCTTGTTGTTGGGCAGAATTGGCTCGATGGGAGCTAATAATTGGAGTCGCGTGTTGCCGTTGAAATCTCGCCGATGTGTGAACAACGGCCAAAAGTCGGTGCGTTCGTGGGCTGCACCCGTTTCGGTGTTCTTCTCGTTGACCGCCGAGAAGAGGAAGAAGAGAATGCGCGTTCGCTCGCGAACCAGAGGGCTGGATTGGATGCGGTTGTACTTGTAAACCGGCCAGAGGTAGGAATTGCTCACGAGGTTCGTGTTGCTTGCCCGGCTGAAGAATGGCAGGAAGCGCGTGGTGGTTTTGCCTTCACCGCGCGCGACAACGACAAGTGGCCACGGGCCCTCCCATTCCCGGTATTTTTTCTCCCGGTCGTCTATCCAAGTAAAGAACGGCCACAGCACGCCGGTCGAGTCGCGATTTGGCGAGCGAACTGAGTTATAGAGCGGTAAAATGCCGAACTCCTTCTGCGGATTCTCCGTACCGATGGCTAAGGCGCTGTTGAAGTAAATCGGCCACAACGCGAAAAACTTGTCGTGGCCCCCGATGACTTCGGTTTCGCCAAAGCCATTTGTCTTGGCGGTCACGCCTTTGTGCTCCTGCCCGACCAATGGCCAGAACTGCCAGCCGCGCAACTCCTCACCGCGGCGAAGGTGGAAAAAGGGGTAAAGGTAGTTATCGGTGACCACATCGCGTTTCCTCGTCTGGCTATAAAACGGGAACATGACAAAGAAAATCTCGTCACGGAACAATCGCTGTTTGATGCGGCCATATATTGGCAGAAGGGCGGTGTAGTTCTGGGTTGGATCGGCAGAGCGTTGCTGGAAATAGAACGGAAACATCGTGAACCGATGCCTCATTACTTCATTTTGATTTTGCCCGCCGGAGAAACTCAGCAACTGGAGCAATTGCCATCGATACTCGCGTCCAAAGCGGTCAAAGGTCAGCAGCGGGTAAACAAAATCAAACTCCTCCGCTTCGATCACTGGATCTTTCGTGCGGGAAAAAAGCGGCGACACCGCCAGTGTGCACTCGGAGTCTCTCTCTTGACGATAAAGGAGCGGCCCAAGTGCTTCCACTCGTTGCCCAAGTTCCAACGTCAGCGGATAATTGTCGAACAGGAAGCCAGCATCCCAATCAGCAGAAGCATTGGCCCGGAGTTGCGGCCCAGCCAAACTGCCCAAACAGCAGAGGCCAAGAAGCTTGGCTAAGATAGCGAGTCGGTTTAGCATGGTTACTCGGCAGCAGATTGTAGGAAGGGCTAGAGTCGCGTCAAGTTGGAGATCGGAATGCCGGTAACGTTACCGGAGCAATCCGAGACGAGGGATGCTCCTTTTTTTACATAGAGATTGACTTTGGCCGGAGTTCATTTAAGCTAAACTCGCACTTGAGGTTTTGCCTCAGTTTTGAGGTTGTTACCTCGGTTCCTCCCGACCCAGTGTCGATCGTGCATTGTCGGCACTGGGTTGTTTTGTTGTCTTGCCCCGGCGTAGTAATAAGTTCAAGAGTGCTGGAAGAAACGTCAATCCAGCAACCATGCAGGTCGCTGTGCCCATAGCCATAACGTAACCGAGGCTCTCAATGCCGCGGTGTTTGGCCAGAGCCAGACTTCCAAACCCGGCAATTGTTGTCAGCCCCGAAACCAGCACCGCCTTGCCGGTGCTCTTGGCCAGAATACTGGGAGTGCGTTCCTCCGCGAATCGGTTGAGGATGTGGATGCCGTTTGTCACGCCGATACCGATGACGAGTGGCAAGGTCATGATGTTTGCCGGGTTGAGCGGGATGTTGAAAAAGGCCATTGCGCCGCCAAGCCAAATTGAGCCGACCACCACAGGCAGCAGGGCCAGGATTACCGAGCCGACGCTGCGGAAATGAATGAAAACCAACACGGCGATCGCAATGAGCGAATAGACTGCGGCCTCCTCGTAACTTCTCTTGAGCAAGGTCGTGTATTCGTAGAGTTGCACCGGGGTTCCGGTTGCGTTCGGGTCAATCATTCGCAATTGGCGGACAAATTCTTCCTGATGGGTCCGCTGCCAGATATTTTTCTTTGGATAAACTTGAAGCAGATACTTGCCGCTGACACCCACAAAACGATCCCGCAACGCTCCCGGCAGATCCTCGATCCTTAACTTTCCGCGATTGTCCTGGTTGCGGAGAGCGTCAAAGGTATCGCGCATATCCGTAAACAGGGCGTTTTGAAACGCTGCCAACTTTATGGCGCGCGTTTCCTGGTCTGGAGTTTTCCCGCGCCATAATTCGATTCGTAACTGCTCGATCGCTTTGCGCAAAGAAACAAGCTGGCGGGCCACGGTTGCGTCCTCGGTTTGCGCGGCCTCCGCCGCGAGGCCGAGATAACCACCGGTCGAATAGAGCGTGCGGCTCAATTCGCTGGTGTTCACCGGCGTTGGGTCCGGCTCCTCGAAATCGAGATCGGCCAGTTCCTTCTTAATCTCTCCTATGAGCCGCAACTCCTCCGTCTGGTTCTCCTTTAGAAATCGTGCGATAGAATCCACTTCCGCCACGGCAGGCAATTCTCTGATTCGTTCCTCGAGTCTTACAGCGCTCTCGATTGAATCGGTAATCACCGCCGCAAATAACACGGAGCGGCCCGAGGTGTTGGTACCGGCGGTCGTGTTGGTCAGCGAGTTGATGAGCTTCTCCTCAAATTCAACCGCCGGCAATCCCTTGCTTTGCATATTCAGCAGGTTGTAATCGAAATGGATCTTCCGAAACTGCGAAAGGCACAGTGCGCACAATCCAACCGTCAGGACCACAACCACCCCTGGCCGGCGCAACCACAGGTTTTCGATCCGTTCGCGGCGATCCACCGCGCCGGCTTGATGGTCGAGCACGTTTTGCCGGCCGAGCAGCAGCAGCATCGGCAGCAACGTCAGCATCGGCACGAGACAGATCAACAGCCCGCCACCGCAAATGATGCCCATTTCCTGAATGCCCTTGAAATTCGTAAAACCCATCGCCAGAAACGCCCCCGCCGTTGTGATACAACCCGTGAAAATTCCCTGCCCGGTGAATACCAGCGCCTTCGTGAGTGCCACCGCCTCGGTTTTACCGTGCCGCAATTCCTCCTCGTAGCGCGTCACCAGATGCACCCCGAAATCAATCGCCAGTCCGATGAGAATTGGTACGAACGTGATGGTCAGAATGTTCAAGTGCCCGATGACCGCCGTCGCGAAGGCCATGGTGTATGCCAGTCCGACCACCAGACAGATTGTTGCTTTCACCGGTCGCCCGGTTTCCTGATAGCCGTAAATGAAAATGAGCGCGCAGATGACTAGCGAAACGACGCTCGCCAGCGTCGTGTCCTTTTGCGACTGCGCCATCTCATCGTGTTCCAACACCGGCTCACCCGTCAGGCCCACGTTTAATCCGGGCACCTCGGCGCGGGTTTCCTCCACCAATTGCCGCAACCGCACCACGGCCTCGCCGTTTTTCTCTTCAGTTCGCGCCTGCGCTGTCACAAGGTAGATCCGCGCCTCATCGAAAGCGATGTAGATTTCCTGCTCTGCTTCCTCGCCCGCGTTGAACAGTGCCATCACACCCGGCGACGGGGGCACCCCGCCACGTTGCAAGCTTGCTGTCGCCTGCAACACGATCCGTTCCAGCGCCGGCAGCGCCTGAACCAGCGAATCGTTCCGCGCATTGCGCTCCTGCTTCGCCGTGCGGAACTGTGTATTGATCATGTTGAACAACGAAACCAGGTTTGTCGTCCTTGTGAACGGCTCGAGGAAAGGCCGATAATCGCCCAATGTTTTTTTTAGTTCCGCCAGGTTCTCCGCCGGTACGAACAACAGCGCTTTCGACCCCAGCATCTTCAGGTCGCCCTTGTAAAACAGGTGCGTGAACAGATTCGTCTCCACCTCCAACTTCGCGCCGAGCCGCTCGACAAACTGGCGGTTCTTCTCCCGGTTCTCGCTTTCCACCACCACCACGAGGTCGTCCTGTGTGGGAAACTCCTTTTTGAACCGCAGGAAATTCTGGTGGTACTTCTTATTCGCCCCCACCAGATTGTTCCGGCTGGTGTCGAATTCCAGATGACGAACCGTGTAGAGGATGCTGACCAGGAAGAGAATCGCCTGCGGGTAAAAAACCAGGCGTGGGTATTTGCACACCGCGCCAGCCAGCCAGCCCAGCACGCGTGCAGAAAACGTGTCGTCGCGCAGCGTCTTCATTATTCTCGGCGCTTTCCGCGGGGCAATTTGCCAGCGATCAAACTTTTGCTGCTCATTCAGGAAACTCGGCGTTGGAGTACACTTCCTTCACATCGTCGCGTTCCTCCAATGCCTCGATCAGTCTGGTGACCGCGGCAATATCGTTGGGATTGGTCAACGGCGCAGTAACCAATGGCCGTTCCGTCACTTCCACTGCGTCACACTTGATGCCCTTGGCGTCAATCGCCTTGTGCACCGCTTCCAGGTTCGCTGGGTCGGTGATAATTTCGTAGCCCAACTCGTCCACCTTGAAATCCTCCGCCCCGGCTTCCAGTGCCAGTTCCATCAACTGATCCTCGCTGGCCGCTTCACGTGCGACAATCATTTGCCCCTTGCGTTGGAACAACCGCCGCACCGAACCCGGCGTGGCGATGCTGCCGCCGCCCTTTGTGACGATGCTCCGAATGTCCGCCGCCGTGCGGTTGCGATTGTCCGTGCTCACTTCAACCAGCACCGCCACACCGCCGGGCGCAAAAATTTCGTAGGTCAAATCCTCGAAGCTTGCGCCGCCATCATCGCCCAACCCTTTCTTGACGGCGCGCTCGATGTTGTCCTTGGGCATGTTCGCGGTGCGGCACTTCAGCAGCACCATGCGCAGGCGCGGATTCATGTCCGGATCGCCGCCGCCGATCTTGGTCGCGATGGTGATTTCGCGGCTCAGCTTGGAAAAGATTTTCCCGCGCTTCGCGTCAATCGCACCTTTGAAGTGCTTGACCTTCGCCCATTTACTGTGCCCCGCCATACTTTGATTTCAAATCTCAGATTACGAATTTCAAATCAGCCCGCCGCCGTCACCGACACTGCCGTGCCGTAACAAATCACTTCGGTGATGCCTGCCGCGATTTCCGTCGCATCATAGCGCACGCCGATGACCGCGTTCGCGCCGAGCTGCCCCGCGTGGGTGAGCATCTGGTTGAATGCGTCGGCGCGCGCGCTCACAAAGCGACGTGTAAAGCGAGATGTTCCCGCCGAAGAACGCCTGAATGCCCGCGCCGATGTTTCCGATCACCGAGCGCGACCGCACTACGATGCCGCGCACCACGCCGAACGATTTGACCACCCGATAACCGGGCAATTCAAACGTCGTCGTGGTCAACGGATGCGTATCACTCATAGTTGCGGGACGATTCAACACGAACCCGCGCGGTCAAAAAAGGTTTTTGTTTCCGGGATGGACTATCAGGCAGGCTTGGCCGGTTCCGAAAAATACGGATGGGTTGGAGTCCCCCGCCGGCCTTCCGGTCGCAAATCCACTTCGCGCCCTTTCCAACACGCCACACCGACGCGATTCAACATCCCCAGCCGCCAGCGCCACGAAATCCCATGGAATGGATTGTTCGTCGGCCAGAACGAAATGAAATCCAGCTTTGCCTCGCGCGCCATTGCGATGGCCTGTTGGATGTGCCGCGGGTGGTCATTCCAGTTGAAGAGCAGATATTTCCATTCGAGGATCGGCTGTGTCAGACCGCGCGCGTCACGGTAGGCGGCCATTTCCTTCATCGCCGCGTAAGCCTTCGTGAAACTGCCGCGATGCATATATTTCTTGGACATTTCATCGCTGATCCCGTGGACCGAGAAAAAGATGTGGCTGAAGTTCAACGCCGCCTCGCGCTTGGCGTTGGTGTCCAGCAGCATCCCGTTGGTGGAAGTCACGATGCGACAATCGGGATTCTTCCTGCGCAACATGGGAAGCTCCTGATAAATCGTGGGCGACAGAAACGGCTCGCCGAGGTTCAGATAAAAAATCTGTTTCATCCCCAGCCGGCTCATCAAATCCCCCATTTGTTCCATCTCCGCAAGTGGCATTTGCAACTGCCGGTTCACGCGGATTTCCACCGCGTTGCCGCGGGCGCAACCCGTGCAGTCCACGTTGCAGCGCACCGTGTTCTCCAACAGCATTCCACGCCGCGGCAGCCGCACTTCGGGTGGCTTGGCGTCACCGGACGGCAACCGCTTCAAATCTCCGCAGCGGGCGCAAGTGGGGATGGGCATCTTGCCGCGGGCGAGTTCATCGCGAAACTTTTGCGCCACCGGGCCAAAAAAAACTTCCTCGAACGTATTCTTCCGCAGGTCGCCAATGTGACCGATACCTTCGTAATCCTGGCAGTTGCAGGACACTGTTCGGTCGGAGTTGATGGTGATGTTGTATTCGGACTCGCCGTGCAGCGCGCCGCAGTAGTAACCGCGGCCGGTAATCTTCGCACGCCATTCGAGATAAATCACGAGGAGCTTCCGCACGATGTCGCTCACGACCCAGTTGAACCGCCGTTTCGGGTCGCGAACGTTGCTCGTAGAGTGCGGGGCTTTCACGCTGACAAGCTTGGAGGCACCGCGAACCTGCGGGCAAGTCTCTTTTGTTGCAGCAAGAGACAGGACCGAAGCCAGGGTTCTCGTCCCTGAACGTCAGCGCGTCTTGCGCTTCTTCTTGGCCATCCCTTCTTCAGCGCCGGCATCTTTTCGTCCGCCGATGTCTGGCTTGTTCTCTTTTGGCAACCATTGGCTCAGTTCATTTTTCTTCGCACCGAACTCGGATTTCGTCGCCAGATTTGTCCATTCGTAGGGGTCTTTGGACTCATCGTAAAGTTCCTCGCCGCCATCGGCGTAACGGATCAGTCGCGAACCTTCCGAACGCACCGCGTGATTCATGAACCTGTACGTGGTGAGCGCGGGCTTGTCCCACGCGGCTTTTGGGTCGGCCAGCAGTGCGCGGATGCTTTCGCCTTGGACGTGCTTCGGCGTTGGGATGCCGCAGAGGTCGGTCAAGGTCGGATAAATGCTCACGAAATCCACCGGGCGGTCGCAGCGCGAATTCGGTTTCGTGAGGCCGGGCACGACCCATATCAAGGGCGAACGCGTCGCCTCCTCCCACAAAGCGAACTTTCGCCAATGATGCTTCTCGCCCAGGTGCCAGCCATGGTCGCTCCAGAAACAAATGATCGTGTTTGTGGCGTAATGCGACTTGTCGAATGCGTCCAGCAGCCGGCCCACCATCGCGTCGCAATACGAAATCGCCGCCAGATAACCTTGAATCGCTTCCTTCCAACGTCCCGATTTCAAGATCGTGGCGTGATCACCTTCCGGCCTCGCCATCCGCACACCGGCCGGCGGCAAGTCGTCCAAATCATCCTCGCGATAGGGTGGCAGTTCGATTTTGTCGAGCGGATGCATGTCAAAATACTTCCGTGGCACGTTCCAAGGCATGTGCGGTTTGTGCAACCCGACGGCCAAGAACAGCGGCTTTTCACGCTTCTTCTGCAACTGCTGGATGCCGTAGCCAACGATTTTCCACTCACGCAAATCCTCGTCGCCGCAATCGAGTGGCGCGAATCTGATGCCACCAACTCCTGTGTCACCCTTCGGCTGGGGATCGTGGCCCGCGTCCTCTAGATAATCGTCCCACTCGCTGCGGCGCTTGTAGGACTCGTGGTATATCTTGCCCGCGCCACAAACGTAATATCCGGCTTTCCGGAACGTCGTTGTGAGCGGTAAGTCCTCGGGAATCGCCCGGCGCCAGTCGTTGTTGTTCTCGTAAACGCCACTGGTAAACGGCCGCAACCCCGACATCAACGCCGCGCGCGATGGATTACAAACCGGCGCTGCGCAGTAACTCCGCGTGAACCACGCGCCCCGCGCCGCCAGCCGGTCAATGTTCGGCGTTTTTGTCTGCGCATTGCGACCGAGGTAGCCAACCCAATGGTTCAAATCGTCAATCGCAATGAACAAGACGTTCGGCTTCGTCGGTTTCGCCGTCGGGTCGGCGGCTTGAAGAACGGGTGGGAACGATGCTAGGAGCATCAGCGAGAGGCCGAGGGTCGCGGGCGAGAGAATCTTTTTCATATCACGGCACGGATGCTGCCCATCGTGTCGCCGCGTGTCGAGCGCCCAAGCCGTGGGCCTCACGATTCAAGTCGCTCTTCAACTTGGGACCGCCTGCTTCTCCGCGAAAATCAATGCTCCCGTCGGGCAATGCTCCACGCACTCGGCCGCAACCTTCTGCAAACCCTCTTCAATCTTGCGATTAAAAGGCGCCGCCACCTTCACATCGAATCCGCGCCCAATGAATGTCAACCCCAGCGGCTCGGCGGCAATTTCGGTCAGCTTCACGCAAATGCCGCACAGGATGCACTTACCGGGTTCGAAAATAATCCCGCCCGGCTGTGCGTGTTGCTCGAACTTTTTTCGCTCCGCACGAAAGCGGTTCGCGTCTGCGCCATACACGTGAGCCCAATGTTGCAGCACGCAGTTGCCCGACGACCGGCAGTCGCAATGCAGGCAGCGCGACGATTCCGTGGCCGCCTCCCTGAGGTTGTGTCCTGCGCAGCGGTCGCAGGGTGTCACGGCGGCGCCGCTGTTCGCGCCGCGTAGGAACGCCCGCAACTCGCCCGGATCAAGCCGCCCCATGACACTCGAAAACGTTTTTTCCGACCGGCGGGGTGTGCGACCGAGCAAATGCTGATGCACACATTCGGCCACCGCACGGCCTTCGCTCATGGCCTTGACGAGTTGCTTGATCGGTTTCACCGCGCTGCCGGCGGCAAACACGTTGCGCGCACTGGTCCATCCGGTGTTCGGATCGCTGTCAATGCCCAAGAGACCAAGCACCACGCCCAAGTTATGCGTTTCGCGCGAGGAGATTTCGCCTACGGTCAACAGCACGGCATCGAAGCCCCGGGTCAATCCTTCCAAAATCAAATCGCGCCCCAACTCCACGTTCAGCTTGAATTCAATTCCCAGCCGTTCAAGTTGCGCGAGTTCGGCGTCGAGCACCTCGCGCGGCAGTTCCATTTCGCTCGCGTTGCGCAGCGTGCCTCCCGCCTTGTCGCGCCGGTCTGCCACCGTAACGGCGTGGCCTTCGCGAGCGAGGTAGTGTGCTGCGGCCAACCCTGCCGGCCCCGCGCCGACGATCGCCACCGATTTGCCCGTGGTTGGTTTGCGGGGAGGCACATGCGGCAGATGTGCTGGTTTGTCAGGCGTGCCGTGCGTGAGGTTGCTGCGTTCTCCCGCACCCTGGCCCTCTCTCCAAGGAGAGGGGAAATTGTTGTCAACCTGCCGGCTAGTCAAACCTGCTTGGACATCTTGGTTGCCGCCCTTAGCTGTTCCCTCACCCAGCGGGAGAGGGTCAGGGTGAGGGAGAACGGAACTCTTTTCGGACCGCGCCCCGCCCATACCCAAATCCCAATCCGCCACAAACCGTTCCATGCCGCGGATTGCCGCCGGGTCGTCCCATGAATTACGCCGACAACCCTGCTCGCACGGATGATGGCACAGCCGGCCCAACACGGCTGGCAGCGCCAGCGCCTGGCGCACGCCAACGACCGCTTCGTGAAGTCTGCCCGCTTGAATGTTCCGCAACATCACGGGCACGTTGAGTTGAAGCGGGCAAAGCCGGTGGCATGGCGAAAGGCAATCCCCGACGTGATCGCTGAACAACAACTCCAACGCCGTGCGCCGCGCCTCGTGAACTTCCGTAGTTTCGCTCTCAACGGCCATGCCCGGCGTGACCTTCGTTCCGCATGAGGGGACGAGCTTGCCATTTATTTTCACCAGACAAACCTGGCAGGTGTTCAGCGGCCCGCACTTTTCGAGGTAACAAAGCGTCGGAATATCGAGGCCCACTTTGCGCGCCGCCGCGAGGACGCTTTCGCCGATCTGGGCTTCAACCATTCGTCCGTCAATCGTGATTGTGAATTTCTCGTTCATTTCACCTCCACGGCGTTGTGCGGGCAGACTTGCCGGC
>CAYIOH010000097.1:0-10094 GCA_964364975.1 uncultured Bifidobacteriaceae bacterium | reverse complement strand
CAGCGCGCCCACCAGCCAGAGCGTGCGGTTTTTGTGTTGGGCGTCGGCGCTCATACTCAAACTCCGAATGGATACCGATGGACGCAAACGACTTTGGTAGGGCGCGTCACTCCGTGCGCGCCGGAGCGCAACCTGAAACGGGCGGCGCGCACGAAGTGACGCCCCCTACCCACGGAAATCAATTTGCATCTATTCATTCGTGGTGAAAATCAAACCGCCATCAGCGAGCACCCGCGCGGTTCGGCCAGCGCGGCGCGGCCGATCAATTCGAATCCGTCACCGCGACGGATGCCCAAATCTTCCGTTTGAATGGCGAGCACGGAAAAGACGTTGGCCAAATCGAAAACGCGAATCAAACCTGTTTCACTCTCGGCGACCTCAAGTTCCGTTTCAGGTGAAATGATTTGCGCGCGCGCCCACGGCGGAAAGTGGAAGTGACGAGTGGCGGGTGACGGGTGACGCGATACGTTCTCGTCACTCGTCACTCGACACCCGTCACCCGCCGCGCGGTCATAAGCCTGCGAACTCAACTCGCTCATGCCGTATTCGCAGACAATGTGCGACGGTGGAACGCCGAGCCATTGCGTGATGAGCGCGTGCAGTTGGGCTTTCGGCAGACTGCGCGAGCGTCCCTTGTAGCCGCCGGTTTCCATCACGCGCGAGCCGGGCGGAAGTTCAACCTGCCAGCGTCGCGCCGCCAATCCGTCCAGCAACTGCACGAATGAAAACGCCGCGCCGAGCAGGACCAGCGGTATTCCGCAATCGCACGCGTTCCGCAATAATTCCCGCGCCGCGTCGAGCTCCAGCGACCACGAGCCGTCGGCTTCACTGCGTCCGACGAAAGCGCGATTGTCCGCCCGCAGTTCGCGTCGCACGACCTCGAACATGTGAACGAGCGAAGAATGGGAGGCTTGCGTTGTCGGTGGAGTCAGAGTGACTAATCTGAGATTTGGGATGTCAGATTTCAAATCCGGCAGCAGGTGCGACCGAAACCAAGGCAGGAGCGACGCCTCGTAAAGCGCCAGCGATTCCGCATTGTGAAAATGCCGGCTGGGGCGTTGGCCGGAGGTGCCGCTGGAATGAAAAACAGTCGTGCGCCCGGCGGCGGGCAGACAGGTCAACTCGAACTCTTTGAACGCCGCGGTCGGCACCGCGGGAATCTGCGTCCAGTGTGTTACCGCTTGCGGCGTGGCGCGACGGGCTTCGCAGAATTTTCGATACGGCGCGTTGTGCGCGAACTGGAATGCGAACAGTTCGCGCGCGAGGGGATCGAAGCCATTCTCGTGGCCGCCAACGTGAGGTGGCTCTGACGATTTTGGATTTCGGATTTCGGATTTCGGATTTGCAGAAATGAGCTGCCTCACGTCGGCGGCCACGGGAGTCGAAGGCGTGATGAACTCGCGCAGTCGCGCGGCGAAGTTTGAAAGTCCGGAGGTCATGCGGTTTTTAATTTACAACGTCAGGCTGGTTTTCCGCCACAGCCCGGATCGGGATTATACCGCGATGGCGACCGACCGCAAGCGGCGCTTTTGGCCGGTTTGGTGGCGCAAAAGCAATTCCCTTTCAGTATTCACGCCGCCGCGATTCTTGTGACTACGTGTCGGCGACACAAGAATACACCGGAGACTGGCCGACCTCGGTCTGCTGCAATGCTGATGCGATGAATGAAACCAGCGAATGAAACTTTTTGCTTGCAAAAAAGAACGGGACTACTAACATTATTTTAAAGCTTTGGGCCATCTGAACTCGTGGGGCGTAACCTCATGTGATCAATAAATCTCTGAGCTATGAAGACCAATTACTATTGCGGACTTCTTTCGCTGGTGTGTCTTTTGCCATTCGATTCGACGGCGGTCACCAATTGCATCCAGATTCCGTCATGGCGGCTTGTTGCCGGATACGTGGATATTTCGCCGGGGTTTCCGCCGGGGTTTCCGCCACCATCTTCGTTCACGCACCTTCTCAAGCCGGTCGGCACTTTTGATCCAATTTTTTATGCACATACACGTATCGGGAATATGTGGTCTCCCAGTGTGCCGACGACATCTCCGGGCGGCGGCTTTATTGTCAGCTCAGGCACCGCTTGCTTTCCCGATACGCTTCCAAGCCCCGTTCTGCCCTTGAATTTGCCCGCTGGATTCTCTCTGGTTTGCTGTCAGACCTACGAGGTTGCCACGTTTGAAATGATTGTCGGACGCTCTCCTGATTCTGGCACACAACTATACAAGGTGCGGAGCGGCCCTGAGTATGGGGCATCATGGCCTTTGAACGAAACGAACTACTTGATTTACACGTTCGCAGACGGAGTCTGGTCGCCTGAGGCGCCGACCGTCGGAGTGGCAGAGGCCGTCTGGATATTTCAGCCGCCGATAATTTCAAATCCTCGGATCGTTGCTGATAAATTCAACCTTGAGGTGCTTACGGCAAACAGAGCCAACACAGCTGTTGAATACAAAGCGGCTTTGGAGGCGACCAACTTCTGGGAGGTGCTGACGAACTTTGTCGGACAGGGCAACGTCAGCAACGTTGTGGACAACGCCGACATCAATTCAATCACGCAGCGCTTCTATCGCGTCAAGCTGTTGAAGAACTAGACGACTGTTTTGGCCGGGACGCTCGCTTCATGGTTCAGTTCACTCGCGTAAAACCTATGGATTCCAACTGACTAAAACCGGGTCAACAAAAGCGTTTAGAACAGTTGCATATGCGAGAACTGCAAAAGCCAGAACGGCAATTGCACCAATAAGAATTCTCCAGAGTGTTTTGCGTTTTACATTCATTCCTCAAACAACGCCTGCGCGAATTGTTTCGCGTCGAAGGGCTGCAAGTCGTCCGGTTGCTCGTCGAGTTTCATTTCGCGTGTCTCAACCTTTCCAATTCCTTGAGCAACGGTGACCAATAGGCTTTGTCTTCCGTCCGCAAATTGTTTTCTTCGTCGGAAAGCGCGATTTCGAGTTGCGCGAGATTGCCGGAAGCGGCGTGCCGGAGCAAAGGGCGTTTGGTTGCAAGCCGTCGGGCGAGGTGGGCGTGGTTTTGCGCAATCTCCAACAGCAACTGCGACGTGCGCAGTTCCATGAGCCAGAATTGTATCTGCGCCACGCGCGGCTTGGCGTTGTGCACGAAATAATGCGCCTCCACCAAGCGCCGGATCATCGGCCAGTCCTTATCGCGTTGTGTTTTCTTCGCCTGCACGAGATCAGGCAAGGAAAGCAAATCGCACTGCGTGCCGTCCGGGAGTTCGATGGTTGTCCGCCGTCGCCATAGTTTGGCGAAGGCATCCACGCCGCGTATCTTGGACATCACATCTACGCGCATCCGCAACGCTTCGGGGTGCTGGCAGCGAAAGTGGAGGGCGTGGCCGCGCTTGAGATATTTCAATTCAAACGGCGGGACGGCGATGGGTTCAGCGTGCAACTCCGCCAGCGCCTTCCGCAGCCGTGCGAGGTTGGCCGCGTCGGCGAGGATGGCGAAGTCGGTGTCGCGGCTAAACTCGGCCGCGCCGTAGAACACGCACGCCTGTCCGCCCATGAGCAGGGCGCGGACGCGGTGCGCGCGCATCGAAGAAAGGACTTTGCGTATCGGGTTCGGGATCAAGTGAGCCTCCGAGCGCGAGGTAGGTTTGCCAGAGTTTCTCGCTTTCCAGCCAGCGTTGCACGGGCGTGAGCCGATACCATTCGGCCCATTCATCGCCAACCAGTTGCTCCGGCTGAATCATGGAAAACAGATAACAGAATCAGGCCAGAGCGGCAAATTGAGTTTCATTCCTCAAACAACGCCCGTGCGAACGACTCAAAGGCGAATCAACCGGCAAGGCGTGTTTTCAAGCGTCGACAACTTGTCCAACAGGTCACGGGTGAGCGCATCCAACGTTTGCTGTGGCAGTTCGCCCTCGACAGTCATTTGGATTGCATCCATGTCCTCGACATAACGCACAATCACGCCTCCGGCGCGGATTCTCCAGACATTGAACTCCTCGACTGATTTGGGCAACGCTTCATGAGCGACTGAGGGCCGGTAGAGTCGCTCGAACAATTCCAAATCTGGCCGTTTGCCCAAATCGTTTTCCAACGACGGAATCTCAAACTGCTCCTTCAATCTCGCGAGTGCTCCACCTGGCTTGTTCAATTCCGGATTTTGCTTCGACCAAAGAGCCTGCTGATATTCAAACAAGTGGTTTCTTTCGCCATCCTTGCGGCGGACTTCCCAGCGCGGCCATTTTCGTTCGGTCAACCGCTCCCAACGCCAGCCGTCCAGATGCAACCGCCAGTCATCAATATTGTCAACGTATGCACCATCGGGCTTGTCCCGGATCACTTTCCCGTGCTGGATCAGGATGGACCTTCCGTCCGCCGACAATGTGGCCTTGTGCCTGGAAATCCAGCCGGGCGGAGTGTTGGTGGTGACGACGTTGGATATGGCGAGTGTTACCAAATCCAACACAAAAACCGGGGTGCTCGCGGGCTGGGGTTCTTCGCCGTAACCGAGGTTGCCGATGATCACGATCCGATCTGAAACCAAGGTTGCGGAGTGAAAGTCCGTGGGCGGAAAAATCTCACGAGGATAGCCGTAGATGTCCACGCGACCATCAAGGTGTTGAACCACGACATCGTTGTAGATATTGAAGTCGGGGTCATAGTGGTCCTCGTGTTCTCCTGAAATGAAAACGATTCGTCCGTCCGGCAGTTGGGTTTCACTTTGACCAAACCGGTCAAAGCACCATCCCGGCCCGGCATCCGATGCAGAAGGGCCGCCAAGTCGTTCGGTGGCGGCGAAGGCGTTGATTCTTGTTTTGAACAGCCAGTCCCAAACCGGGTTGTTCATGCGTTCGGGATTCGCCTTGCCGAAGCGAGGGGATCGCCATTGGAGAAACAGTTCCTTCGTCACTGAGGGGTCAACCTGAATCTGCGCGATCCAGTTGGTGCTGGAATCCAAATTGTCATCTGTCATTGGCCTGTCCTTTCGTTCACAACCGCTTGTCCCAATCAGGGCGAGGATAACAACCAAAGCCAGCCGCATGCAAAGGGTGATGGTCGCCTTCTTGCGCATGAAATCATTCCTCAAACAACGCCTGCGCGAATTGTTTGGCGTCGAAGGGTTGCAGGTCGTCCGGTTGCTCGCCGAGGCCGATGAATTTGATGGGCAGGCCGAGTTCCTTCTGGATCGCCACCACCATGCCGCCTTTGCTCGTGCCGTCGAGCTTGGTCACGATGAGGCCGGTGAGCGGGACGGCTTTGTTGAATTCGCGCGCCTGGTTGAGCGCGTTCATGCCGGTGCTGCCGTCGAGCACGAGCAGGACTTCGTGCGGCGCGCCGGGCAGTTGCTTGCCGATGACGCGATGGAGCTTGTGCAACTCCTGCATGAGGTTGTGCTTGGTGTGCAGGCGGCCCGCCGTGTCAATGAAGAGGTAATCCGCCTTGCGCGCCTGCGCGGCGGTCACGGCGTCGTGCGCCACGGACGCGGCATCCGAACCGTACGCGCTCGCGATGACTTCGACCTTGAGGCGCGCGCCCCAGAGTTTGAGTTGCTCGATGGCGGCGGCGCGGAAGGTGTCGCACGCGGCGAGCAGCGCGGTGTTTTTCTGCGACTGGATGAGATACGCGAGCTTGGCGGCGGTCGTGGTCTTGCCGGTGCCGTTCACGCCGACGATGGAGACGACGGGCGCGCCGCCCGGCGCTCTGAGCAAATCGGGTTTGTTCGACGAGAGATTCTTTTCAACTTCGGCGCGGGCGATAGCGAACACGTCATGGCCGGTGGTGCCTTGGGATTCGTAAGCCAACTTGACGGCGGCGACGATTTGTTGGGTGACGGCCATACCAAGGTCGGCGGCGATGAGGGCGTGCTCGAGTTCCTCCAGCGATTCACCGGTGAGCTTGGGCGAGCGCGTGACGATGCGTTTGATTTCGTGTGCCAGCTTGCTGTGGGTTTTTTGCAGGCCGGCTTTGAATTTGGAGAATAGGCCCATGGATTAGTCGAGGGTCGAGGGTCGAGGGTCGAGAGCCGGCGTCGCAACCGCCGCTCCCGCCTTTCGCCTTTCGTCTTCCGCCTTCAGTTTCTCGACGTGGGTGTAGGGCAGTTTGACCGTGCCGATGAGCGGCCGGCCTTTGCTCTTGCCGTGGCAATCCGAGCCACCGGTCACCAGCAGGTGAAAACGCTCCGCGAATTCAAGGTAGCGTCTCGTGGCGCTGGCCGAGTGTTTGGTGTGATAACATTCCAAGCCGTCCAACCCGCCGTTTTTGAGGGCGGGGATCAAGTGGTCCGCGCGATTTAACGCGGGGTGCGCCATGACCGCCAGTCCACCAGCTTGGTGAATCAGTTCGATCGCTTCGAGCGCGGACATCTTGGCCTTTGGCACCCACGCGGGCCGGTTTTTTTTCAGGAACCGCTCGAAGGCTTCGTCGTGGCTCGCACAGCAGCCGGCTTGCACCAGCGCGCGGGCCACGTGGGGCCGGCCGGGCGAGCGGCAGTTGGCGAGCGCGAAAACTTCCTCCGCCTGCAGCGGCACGTTCAGCTCATTGAGCCGGGCCACCATCTCACGAATGCGGTCTTGGCGCACGATTTGGCAGCGGGCGAGTTCGCGGAGCAACTGCTGGTTTTCCGGGTCAATGAAGTAGCCGAGGATGTGAAGTTCCAGGTCATCGTGCTCGGCCGTGAGTTCCGCACCGGTGAAGAATTCGATATGGGCGGCGGCGCACGCCGCTGCCATGCGCGGGCAGCCTTCCACCGTGTCGTGATCGGTCACCGCCAGCGTCCCGAGGCCGGCCCGACAACCGCGTGCGACCACTTCTTCGGGCGAAAAGGTGCCGTCGGAAAAGTGCGTGTGGAGATGGAGATCGGCGAACATCTGGAAATGCAAAACTAAAAATCAGAAATGAAAAAGCTGTTGCAGTTGGCGTGCGACCATCGGGGATCATTTTGCATTTTGAATTTTACATTTTTCATTTGACGATCCTCGCCGGTCGCATCAATTCACCCTTGACCTTGTCCAGCACGCCGTTGACGAATTTGCCGCTGTCGTTTGTGGAGAATTTTTTGGCAATGTCCACCGCTTCGTTGATGCTGACGACGGGCGGGATGTCTTCACGGTGCAGCATTTCGTAAATCGCCAGGCGCATAACATTACGGTCCACGGCGGCGATGCGGTTGAAGTCCCAATTCTTGACGTGTTTCTTGATATGTTCGTCAATCGCATCCCGGTGTTGCAGCGTGCCGCGGATGAGCGGTTCGGCGAAAAGACGTTCCTCGGCTTCATCGGCGGTGGGCGGTGGGAGTTCGATGGGCTGTCCCCAGTGGGCGGGGCCTTTGTCATCGGCGATGGCGGCCGCGCGTTGGGTGTCCCAAAATTCATTGAGTGCCCGCTCCAAGTCTTCCGGCGGACTCAAATCATGCTGAAACAGAAATTGCACGGCGCGTTCGCGCGCTTCACGTCGTTTGCCCATAAATCAATTTCAACATGCCGGACAAAGCAGCATGGGGAAATGAAAAACTACGGTCTCTTTCTCCGCGCTTGCGCGAATGGAATCGGCATACTTATACTCCGTCCGATCTATAAATATGAGTTCAAGCATGAGTGCTTTACCTGTTCGTGTGGCGGTGACCGGCGCGGCCGGCCAAATCGGTTATTCATTGTTGTTCCGAATCGCTTCCGGCGAAGTGTTTGGGCCCAGCCAGCCCGTCATCCTCCACCTCATCGAAGTGGACGTGCCGGAGATTCTCGAAAAACTCAAGGGAACGGTGATGGAGATCGAGGACTGCGCGTTTCCGCTGCTCAAAGGCATCGTGGCCACGGGCAACCTCGACGAAGGCTTCAAAGGCGTGAACTGGTGTCTGCTGGTCGGCGCCGCGCCGCGCAAGGCCGGCATGGAACGCAAGGATTTGCTCGGCGCGAACGGGAAAATTTTCGTCGGCCAGGGCAAGGCCATCCAGAATAACGCCGCCAGCGATGTGCGCGTGCTGGTCGTCGGCAATCCGTGCAACACCAATGCGTTGATTTGCATGAACAACGCGCCCAACGTTCCGCGCGACCGGTTCTTTGCCATGACGCGGTTGGACGAAAATCGCGCCAAGGCCCAGCTCGCGAAGAAAGCCAGCACGGACATCACCGCCGTCACCAACCTCGCCATCTGGGGCAACCACAGCGCCACGATGTATCCCGATTTTTACAACGCGCGCATTGCCACCCGCCCGCTCATGGATGTGATCAAGCACGAGAGTTGGTTGCACAATGAATTTATCACGATCATACAACAGCGCGGCGCAGCCATCATCAAGGCGCGGGGTTTGTCCAGCGCCGCCAGCGCCGCCAACGCCGCGATTGACACCGTGCGCTCGCTCATCAACCCCACGCCGGTTGGCGATTGGACCAGCGTGGCGGTCTGTTCGGACGACAGCTACGGTTGCGAGGCGGGACTCATCACGTCGTTCCCGATTCGCAGCGACGGGAAGAAATGGGAAATCGTGCAAGGTGTGTTGCTCAATGATTTTTCGCGCGGTAAAATTGATCTCTCCCTCAAAGAATTGAAGGAAGAGAAGGCGATGGTCAGCGAACTATTGCCGAAATAGGCGTGTTGTTTCCCGACCTTTCTCTTGGTCGAAGTCTCCTTCTCCTTCGCCTGACGAGGATTAAGAGAAAGATAAGATTAAGAACCCGTAGTCAAGGCGTGGGCTTGTGTCTCGCGCTGCAAGACGAATCAAACTAAACATGGCAAACGGAACGAAACGAGGCAAACTGGGTGTGTTGGTCGGCGGCGGCCCGGCACCGGGCATAAACGGCGTCATTTCCGCCGCCACCATCGAAGCCATCAATCAAGGCTTCGAAGTCATCGGCTTTCGCGACGGCTTCAAGTGGCTGGCGCAGGGCGATGCCGAGCATTGTTCCAAACTTTCCATTGAAGGCGTGAAAGACTCGCACCTGCGCGGCGGCTCGATCCTCGGCACGGCGCGGACCAATCCGACGAAGTCCGAGGCGAGCATGAAAAATGTGCTCGGCGTTTTGCGCGCTTGGAACATCAACGCCCTGGTCACGATCGGTGGTGACGACACGGCTTTTTCCGCCAGTCGCGTTCACAAGGAAGCGGGCGGCGCAATCCGCGTGGCGCACGTGCCCAAGACCATTGACAACGATTTGCCGTTGCCCGGTTCGACGCCCACCTTCGGCTTCGAAACCGCGCGGCACAACGGCGTTTACATCGTGCGCAACCTCGCTGAAGACTCGCGCACGACGTCGCGCTGGTACATCATCATCAGCATGGGCCGCGCGGCGGGCCACCTCGCGCTGGGCATCGGCAAGGCCGCCGCCGCGACGCTCACGATCATCCCCGAGGAATTCCACGGACGGCAGGTCACGGCGGAAGAAGTCGCCGATATCATCATCGGCTCCATCCTCAAGCGCCGCGCCGAAGGCACGCACAACGGCGTGGCCGTGCTGGCCGAAGGATTGATCGAAAGCATGGGCGAAAAAGGCCTGGTGAGCGCCGTGCCGGGCGGACATCTTGAGCGTTACGGTCGGGTCACCCGCGACGACCACGGCCATTTGCGCCTGGGCGAAATCGAGTTTGGCCGCCTGATGAGGGATCTCGTCACCGCGCGGCTCGATCAACTCGGCCTCAAGATGACGCTCATTGACAAGGATCTCGGCTACGAACTGCGCTGCGCCGATCCGATTCCATTCGACGCCGAATACACGCGCGACCTCGGCTACGGCGCGGTGAAATTTCTGCTCTCGCCGGAAGCGGACAAATACGGCGCGGTCATCAGCTTTGAGGACGGCAAAATGGTGCCGCTGCAATTCGAGAAAATGCTCAATCCGCAAACCGGGCGTTTCCAGGTTCGCAAAGTCAACGTGGAAGGCGAATCTTACGAGTGCGCCTGCCACTACATGATCCGCCTCGAGAAATCCGACTTTGAAGACGCCGGGCAACGCGTCAAACTTGCGGCCACCGTTTCGATGACGGCGGACCAGTTTCGCAACCGCTTCGGATATCTGGTCGGTTTGGAATGAGCGTGGATCGGCTTTGCTCGGAGGGACGAGTTATACCAACTTCCAATGAATATCGGTGGAATTGGCGGCGGCGGGTAGGGCGCGTCACTCCGTGCGC
>CAYIOH010000096.1:0-10168 GCA_964364975.1 uncultured Bifidobacteriaceae bacterium | reverse complement strand
TCACTGGGATCACCTATGGAATCACTAACCGGGGAACCCGCCAGATGCACACCACCCAACGCGGCTTGCGTTCGGTCGTCTTAGCTCTCAACTTATGCGCGCCCATGCAGGACTTGTTGAAAAAGATCAAGGCCGATGCCGAAGCGCGATTGACGCTGCCGCCGGGCTGCGCCGCCGGGCAGGAGATAGCGCGCTTCCGGGCGTTCCTGAAACTGGAGACACACCGGCTCAAGCTCGGCCATCGCAACGGCGCGGGTGGATTGGAGATTTGCCAGGCGCGCTCGGCCATCCTCGATCACATCATCCGCCAATTGTGGAACGCGGCGTTGAACACACTTTCGCCGCAGGCGCGCAAGGAATTTCCGCCCATCGCGGTTGTGGCGCTCGGCGGCTACGGTCGCGGCGAACTCAATCCGCACAGCGATATTGATCTGATGTTTTTGCACGAAGGCCAGGTGGCGGGACACGCGCGTCCCTTGCCGGTGCTGGAAAAAGTTATGAACGGCGTCTGGCTGCCGCTCTTCGACCTGGGTCTCAAGCCCGGCCATTCGGTGCGCAGCATCGCGGATTGCGTCGCGGCGGCCAACGCCAAGAACGATGCGCGCAGCATGGAAACCAAGACCTCGTTTCTCGAAGCGCGGCTCATCGTGGGTGACGAAAAATTGTCCGCCCGATTTCAAAAAGCCGTCCTTGCAAAATGTGTGGCCGGCTACGAATCAAAATACATCGCCTCCCGGCTGGAAGACCAGGCGGCTCGGCGGGCGAAGTTCGGCAATTCGGCCTGCATGCAGGAGCCAAATCTCAAGAACGGCTGCGGCGGCCTGCGCGATTTTCAGAACCTGTTGTGGATGGCGTTCTTCAAATACCGCACGCGCTCGCTCCGGGAACTCAAACAACACGAACTGGCCACCGAGCGGGAGCGGAAGCAACTGGAGGCCGCCTATGATTTTCTCCTTCGCGTCCGCACCGAACTGCATTATCATGTTAATCGGGCCACCGACGTGCTGGCGAAAAATCTCCAGCCCGCCATTGCCGGCAATCTCGGCTACAAGGAACGCTCGCCCAGCCGGCGCATTGAGAAATTCATGCGCGAAGTTTACACGCACTCGCGCAACGTCTTTCTCATCACCCGCACGCTGGAGCAACGAATGGCGCTGTTGCCGCCGGAGTCGAAGCTGCTTTCCCTGCGCAGATTTCTGCCCAAGAGCCACGCGGCGGCGGTCGAGCCGGTGGACGGGTTGAAGTTCGTCAACGGCGAAATCCACGCCGTGTCCAATCGCATCTTCCGCGATCAGCCGCGACGGCTCATGCGCGTGTTTCTCCACGCCCAACAGCGCGGGTTGCGCCTGCATCCCGACCTGGCGCAACTCATCCGCAACCAGCTTTCGCTCGTGGACCGCGAGTTTCTCGCCGATGAACACATGCGCGAAACTTTTCTTACGATCCTGAACCAGCGGGGCAACGTGGCGCCGACCTTGCGCGCGATGCACGAGGTGGATCTGCTCGGGAAATACATTCCGGAGTTCGGCAAGCTGACCTGTCTGGTGCAGCATGAATTCTACCACCAATACACCGCCGACGAACACACACTGGTCTGTCTGGAACAATTGGACCGCGTCTGGGAGGCCAAGGCGCCGCCGTATGAAAATTACGCGCCGTTGTTTCAGAGCCTTGAGCGGCCCTTTCTGCTTTACCTCGCGCTGCTGCTGCACGACGTCGGCAAGGCCGATGGACACGGCAAGCATTCCGAAGTGGGCGGCGCGCTGGCGGGGCGCGTGGCCCGGCGGCTCGCCTTGGATGGCACGGCTACGCACACCTTGCGCACGGTCATCGAACATCACCTGCTCATGGCGAACGTTTCCCAGCGGCGGGACCTTGCTGATCCAACTGTCATCCGCCACTTTGCCCGGCAATTGGAGCACCCGGAAATCCTCACACTGCTCACGTTGCACACTTTCGTGGACGCGCAGGCGACCAGCGACAAGTTGTGGAACGGCTTCAAGGATGCGCTGTTGCGGGAATTGCACACGCGAACAATGCCGTTGCTGACGGGCGGCACCGAATTTGTCCGCGCCGAGGAAAAACAACGCGAACTGCTGATGCAGAAAGTGCACGGGCGGTTGAGCGAACATTTGAGCGAGGAGGAATTGCACGCGCATTTCGCCACGTTGCCCCCGCGCTATTTTCAAATTCACCCGGCGGCGGAGGTCCTCGACGACCTCAAGCTTGCGCACAAATTCCTGCGTGTGCAGGTCACCGGCGACGACGAAGAACTGCTCGCGCCCGTCGTCCACTGGCACAACGATCCGGATCGTGGTTGCAGCGTGGTGAAAGTCTGCACGTGGGACCGCGCCGGTTTGTTCAGCCAGATCGCCGGCTCGTTGAGCGCGGCGGGTTTGACGCTTCTCAGCGCGCAGATTTTTACCCGCAGCGATGCCATCGTGCTCGACACGTTTTTTGTCGCCGACGCGAAAACCGGCAACCTCGCCGACGCGGAACAACGCGAGAAATTCGAACGACTCCTCGGCCAGTTGCTGGCGGGCGGGGCCGCGGACTTGCACGCCTTGATCGCACGGCGGCAAATCATCCGCCCGCTTTACCAGGCTTACGTTGGCGAGCGCATCCCGACCCAGATCCACTTCGACAACGACGCGTCCGAGACGCGCACGCTCGTCGAAATCGAAACCGAGGACCGCATCGGCCTGCTTTACGCCATCGCGCAGACGCTGACCGAACTGCAGTTGGACATCTCCGCCGCGCGCATCTGCACGGAGAAAGGCGCGGCGGTTGACAGCTTTTACGTGCATGAAATCGGCGGCGGAAAAATCCTTTCGCCCGAACGGCAGAAATCCATCGAGCGCCGATTGCGCCAGGCGATCAGCGAGCTTGACGCAACGAGGGACAGCGTAACGCTGAAACATTGATCCCTACACTTGCCAGAACCATAACGCCGCGACCTTTGAACTCGTGGCAACCACGCGACGCACACCTGGGTAGCGACGGTCAAGTGTATGTGCTTTGGTTTCCAGGCCGGGGTTGTGGCCGTTCCGCAGCGGCCGAGGGATTCGACGCGAGCTGCGTCGCAACCCAGGTTGATAGCGCAAGTTTTCGCACGGCCATCGTCGGCGTTGGTGGAAGTTGCGGGCTACTTGATGAACCCGTGATAGAGACCCATGTAGTAGGGGAGCAGGAAAACGGTGCCGGTCGCGATCTCATTGCCACTGCCGCCGCTGTTTATCTCGAACGGATCGTGGTTCCAGTGATTGAAGAAGCGCTCATCCACCGGCATCACCTTGCCGTTGACCCGGTAGGCGCGCGGTCGGTAATCCGTTTCGTAAGGATCGTAGGTCTGGCGCATCAGCGGCACGAGGTCGAGCCGTTGGTTGTTCGTGTGCCGCCAGTCGAAGCGGTCGAGCGGAAAGCGCTTGAGCGTATCCACGGAGTCTTCGAGCCAGCCTTGCCACGGCGATATTTCCTGCGTGCCCCAGGGATTGACATATTGCCGCCCGACCCCAAACGCGGCATAGCAGAAATTGAAAAACGGGTTCATCTCCGGGAACTCCAGAATCCAGTAACAAAAGAACGCATAGCCGACCTCGTGCGTGAGTCTCGGATCGTTGCCGTATTTCATCAGGTTGTAGAAACACATGAACGCCATTTCGTCGTCCGAATGGTTGGGCGAGCCGACGCCCCGCTGGTGTTTGGGGACTTTGAGATTGGTGTCGTAAGCGTGTTTCTCCCGGAGCAGATTGATCGCCTGGCGGTATTTCGGATCACCCGTGACGTGCTCGGTGGCGGCAAGGTAGGAGAGGAGGCTCAACGATTTCAGGCCGCGCTCCTCGGACCAAAGCGGGTTGTGGTTGAGCGCATCGGGATTGTAAACCGACCAGCGGGTCGGGGTGCCGTCGTGATCCACCAGGTTGAAGTCGTGGCTGACAATGTGATCCATGAGCGCCCGCATGTGTTCCCGCACGCGCGCCTTTTCCGCCTCCGTCTCACAAACCAGGTCATAGTAAAGCGGGTAAAAGAAAAAATGTCCGTCGAGTTCGTCCGAACTGGTGTCGCTCTTCCAATACCACTTGCCATCTTTGCTCTTGGGCCAGCGGGGTTCATAGACTTTCCAGAGCGAATCGTGTTGCGCCTTTTCACGCTTGTCGCCTTCGAGGCGGCCGATGTTCGGGTCCCGGCCACTGGTGGGCAGGATGGTTCGCGCTACGTAGCCCGGCGGCGGTGCGTGATCGCCGCCCTGCGTAACTTCGCCGAGCCAGCGCAACGCCTCGAACGCTTTCTGCGCCCGCTTCTTCGCCTGCGGATCTTTCGTCGCCCCGTAGGCAAAACATTCGCCCGCGCCGTACATGCTCGTCCACAGCCCGTCGTTGTCGCTGTCGCCCTGCGTGAACTGATTGGTCGTGCCCGGTTTCGCCACGTTGACTTCGAGCACGTATTCCCACGGCGTCCGCCGGTGCAGCGCGTCAATCTGGTTTTCGTAAACCGTGGCTTTCTCGGCCAGCGTCATGGGCCGGCGTTCGATCAAGCTCAAGCCCGCCGCCGTGGCGAACCAGGCGTGACCTTCCGGCGTGACCGCGATTCCGTTCACCACATTGTCCGGCACCCAGCGCCGGCCCTCGCGATATTCCCAGTTTTGCCCGTCGTAGCGGATGGCGCCCATCCGCGTCCCGAACCAGACGACCCCGTCTTCGCCTGCTGCCATCGTCGTGAAATCATTGTAGGGCAAACCTTCGGCCCCGGTGAAAAGCGTCCACTCCTTTTCGAGACGACCAACGCCCTGCGGCGAGGCGAACCACAGCCGCCCCCGCGCGTCATAAGCCACGCCGCGCACATTGATCGGCGCCCAACTGCGCCCGGCCTTGTCCGCGGGGAACAGGCGCGTCCATTTCCCGTCAGCCTCCTTTTGGAAAAGTCCCGCCGCCGCCCCGACCACCATCCGTGACCCGACGGCGACCTGGAAAATTGACTTGTTCTCCCCCAACTCGTCATTCAACGCCGCCACCGGCTTGAGCGCGACGCTCGTGCTTTCAAACAAGCCCTGATCCGTTGCGAGGTAAATCGGCTCGCCGATGCTGATCGAATTCACCTTCATGCCGGGCGGCAACGGGGCAATCAGGTTCAGCTTATCTCCCTGAAGCGAGAGCAGCCGGCCATTGAGGACCAAGAAAGCTTTGTCCTTGCTGGCCGCGAGAGTTTCCACCGGCGCGCCGGTAGTGCCTTTCATCGCCGTCCACCGGCCATTGGCGAACCGGGCCAGTCCATTGGCCGTCCCGGCGAGAACGGTCTTTGCATCCAGCACCGCGACGGACGTGGTCGCAGTGGCTGGCAGCCCGTCAGCGGCGGTGAACTCTCGCCGCACTTCCTGTTTGAAAGTGCCCACGGTGATGAAGGGTGTTTCAGCCGCTCGGGATGCCAGGCTGGCGAGCAACAGGCACAGGAGGGACGTGGAAGCGAAATGATGACGCATGGCTTTAATCGTTAAATGTGTGACCAAGCGGTCGCAGCATCGCGGTTTGAGCGCGTTGATTCAACTCGAAACCAACACACACCGTTGCCCGAACGACAACTTTGGCTCAATCCCCTTGCGTGACCCATGCTTCATTGAAATGGGCGTGCTTGATGGTTTTCAAGTTGAAGCTATAGCTCGCGTGAAGCGTGCCATCGAACGATTCAATGAGCGACGGGTAATCAAATCGCCCGCCCGCTTTGTTTTCCAAGTAACGTCGCGAGCGCCATGTCTTTCCATTGTCGGTCGAAATCGAAACCGCCAGGCGGTCGCGCGGGTCATGCTCCTTGTCATTGTAAATCATCATCAGATGGCCGTTGCGCAGCATCGCGGCCTCGATGCCAGCGCCAGGATTCGGCAGGTCGGTGTTGGTGATTTCCGACCAGGTTTCACCACCATCGTTAGATTCGCTACGCCGGATGCGATGCGCGGGGCCGGCATCGCGGAAGAAGGCCACCAACCGACCGTCTTTCAGCCGAACCACGCTGGGCTGTTCGACGCCACCGCCGGGGACGACGTGGGACGTGGTCCACGTTTCACCTCCGTCGCGTGTCATGGCCATGGCGGCGACACTGAAAGTCTCGTTGGCCAGCGGCAGCAACAATGTGCCGTCGGGCAGAATCAGCGGATGAACCCGTGGCATCCAACCGAGGCGGCGCGCGAAGGGGTCGTTGAGCCGGCCCTTGAGAACGTCTGAGAAAGCCAGCAATCGGTGGTTGTCTTTGCTCTTGTTGCGAAGTTCCTCGGTCAGACGGATGACCGTTTCGTCGAGGTCTTGCGGGCGGGGAACCAGGATGCTTTCGCGCTCCCAGCGAGGTCGTCCCGGACCTTCGTAACCGGAGGAGACTTTGTACCACAGCAGACTGCTTTCCCAGGAACGAATCGGCACGGCGAGCAACGTGGCGTGGAACAACCACAGCCGTTTTTGCTGATCGATGATCATCGCCGGATTGTTGTCAGACAAGCCAAAGGTGTCGGACATGACGAATGGCTTCTCCCACGTCGTCCTGCCTTTCATCCGTCGTGCGCCGCCTATCCGCACGTTGTCACTCTTGTCCTGGTTGCCATGATAGTAGTTTGTGGCCAGGGCCGGCCCGTTCTCGTACCAGACGGCCAGCAGATTGCGGCCGGGCGTCTCGATGATACAGGAGGCATGCACATGCCCGTGACTTTCCGCCGCCGGATCAAAAATGAACTCGGATTCATAGAGGGGCGTTTCCGCTGCGATCAGTACGGCGGCGCAAGGCAGAACAAAACTGAAGCCCACGAGAAATCTTTTCATATTGTGGTGTCATCCTGACAGAACTCGCCCACCGCCGGAAGAAAAAGTGCGCAAATCCGCCAGTCGGCCAACTTCGTTAGTTAGTTGCAGCACTCGCGGGAGCGGGCAACGGAACGACTTCAATCGTTGGACGCGCGTAGACAGATGACAAACACGGGAACGCAAGCGGGGAATTCTTCCGTTGAAATTTGAGGCGGAAGAAATCTGATGCTGCCATTTGATACTGTATTCGGTTCTTTGGAAGATTTGTGATGAATCTTGACGGAGGCGAGAATCCAAAAACTCAATAACGACGAGGCTTTCAGAGGTGTGAGGAAACGTGCAACAGTGCGTTTCTCACTCTCCTGGCCGATGACTTTGTCGTCAGCGCTTCTGCTTTTTGTTTGCCGCTGCAACCGCTTGAAATACACTCGTGCCAGACTCATGCTTTGGATCGCTCCATCCGAAAAGGTCAACGCCAGCGCCACGCGAGTGCTCCTCGGCATCCTTTTCTTGATCAGCACCGGCCTGCCGGCGGCGGCGTCTGGATTGGTCACGGATGAACGCGGCGAACTTCTGCTGCGCGCAGTTCCCTTTCACGGCATCGGCGTGAACTACTACGACGCCTTCACACGCACTCTCGGCCAGACCGCCCGCACGAACTACGATGCGGGCTTTCGGGAACTGGCAGCACGGCGGGTTCCGTTCGCGCGATTCTCGGCCGGTGGCTTCTGGCCCCAGGATTGGGGACTCTACCAAACGAATCGTGCCGAATACTTCGCGCGGCTTGACGGCGTCATAAAGAGCGCCGAGCGGCACGGCATCGGATTGATTCCCTCCTTCTTCTGGCACTTGAGCGCGGTGCCGGACATCGTTGGCGAGCCGTGCAACCGCTGGGGCGACCCCCACAGCCGCACCATCACATTCATGCGTCAATACACGCGTGAGTTGGTCACGCGTTATAGGCAATCGCCTGCCATTTGGGGCTGGGAGTTTGGAAATGAATACAATCTGGCCGCTGACCTGCCGAATGCGGCTGAGCATCGCCCGCCCGTGGTGCCCGGCCTCGGCACTCCGGCGCAGCGCACCGCGGAAGATGAACTCACCCACGCGGCCATCCGTGTGGCCTTCCGGGAATTCGCACTCGAAGTCCGGAAACACGACCCGCAGCGAATCATCATGAGCGGGAATTCCATCCCGCGCCCTTCAGCGTGGCATCAGGCGAAGGAGAAAAGCTGGAAGCAGGACACACGCGAGCAGTTCGCCGAGGTGCTCGCGGCAGACAATCCTTCGCCCATGAACACACTGTCCGTGCGTGGTTACGATTTAACCGCGGACATCGAACGACTGGCCCAGGCCATGACGGTGGCGCAAGCGGAGAAGAAGCCGCTGTTCGTTGGCGAGTTCGGTGTGCCCGGACCCGCCAACGGGGAAACCAAGGAGAAGTTCGCCAAGATTCTTGCTGCGATTGAAACCAATCGCGTCCCCCTTTCAGCGCTGTGGGTGTTTGACTTCGATAGCCAGGCGAAAGACTGGAACGTGACTGCGACGAATGACCGAAGCTGGCAGCTCGACGCCATTCAACAGGCGAACGAGCGGATGAAAAGGAAACGCTAGGCCTGCTTCTCCATCTTTATGCCCGCTTCCATGTTCCGCGTTCCGCCGGTGACGGGCGCTTGCGTGGTCGCAGCTCCCGGTGCGCTTCGTGCGGCTGTGCTCTGCGAAGGCTTGGGTCAGCAACCGTCTGAAATACCCTCGCGACCAACTTCGTGATCTGGATCGCCCCATCCGAAAAAGACACCGCCACCGAGATCCAAAATATTCAGGGGCTGTGCGAACAGGTTCCGCAGCATCGAAAGGTGTGGTGCGCTTTACGGGATCGGCGCTCTTCGTTAATACTTCTCAAATCACATTGGCGTCGCCATGATTCAAGCATGCAACTGACAAGGCGTTTTCTTCTTTCGGTGGTCGCAAGTGTTTTGGTGGCCGGGTTCGGCTCGAGGTCGCTGTCGGGGGCGGAGGCTGACCCAGGCACGGTCGCCATCGGTTCGCGCATTGAGATGTTTGTCGATGATTGGCTGATTGATGCGACCCGCTCTCGCGGCACTGTGTCGCTGCAACTGCAAACCCCCGTGAAGCGCGAGATCGTCCTCGTCACCGACAAACCTTGGGAAGGGCCGGACAGCGCCTACTTCACCGTGTTCCAGGACGGCCCGCTGGTGCGGCTTTACTATCGAGGCATGGTTCCCGGCGGCGCCGATACCTCCACGGGACAGGTCACTTGCTATGCGGAGAGCACGGACGGGATTCATTTCACCCGGCCCAACCTGGGCCTGGTGGAATTCCAAGGCTCCAAGGAGAACAACATCATTTACCGCGGCATCGAAGCGCACAACTTCGCGCCATTCCGCGATGGGAATCCCTCCGCCAAACCCGAGGAGCGTTACAAGGCGCTGGCGGGCATTCTCAGCAAGCTCTACGCGTTCGTCTCGCCCGACGGCATCCACTGGACGAAGCTGCAAGCGGAACCGGTCATGACCAAAGGCGATTTTGATTCACTCAATCTCTCCTTTTGGGATGAGCGGACACAGAACTATCGGTGCTTCTCCCGCTACGGCGATGGTGGCGTGCGCTCCGTTCAGAGTTGCACCTCGACGGATTTCATTCACTGGATTGATCCGACGCCGAATCGCTATCCCAAAAGCGCGCCCAAGGAACACTTCTACACCAACGGCACGCGACCTTGTCCCGGCGCGCCGCACATCTATTTGTCGTTTCCCAAGCGCTTCGTTCCAGAGCGCAAGAAATTTGCCGACTACCACGAAATGGGCGTCTCCGATGCCCTCTTCCTGAGCAGCCGCGACGGGGTGAACTGGGACCGCACGTTTCTGGAAGCCTGGGTGCGCCCCGGTCTGGACAAACGGAACTGGACACAGCGCAGCAACATGCCCGCCTGGGGCATCGTGCAACTGGATCCGTCAGAATTCTCCCTGTATTTCACTGAACACTACGAGTGGCCGGATCACCGGCTGCGTCGGATCACGGTGCGCCGGCACGGCTTTGCCTCCGTCCACGCCAGCGCGGCGGGCGGCGAGTTCACGACCCGACCGCTGACGTTCACTGGCACGAACCTGATTCTGAATTACGCGACTTCAGCGGCGGGCGCGATTCAGGTCGAAATGCAGGACGAGCAGGGCAAACCCATCGAAGGCCGGACGCTCGCCGATATGCCGGCGTTGTTCGGCGATGAACTGGACGCCGTGGTCAGTTGGAAATCCGGCAGCGATTTATCGAGCCTCATCGGCAAACCGGTGCGCTTCCGATTTGTCCTCAAAGACGCCGATGTCTTTGCGCTGAGAACCGGAACTCAATGAACGCCTCGTCGTGCTGAG
>CAYIOH010000095.1:0-10297 GCA_964364975.1 uncultured Bifidobacteriaceae bacterium | reverse complement strand
GGCGATCCCGTGTGTCGTACGCCATCCCTTGTTCCATCCGCCAGGCCGGTCCGTCCGCGGCTCGCGGGGTCCAAATGGTTCCGTCCCACTCCCACGGCCGCGCGTCCGCTTCGGAACCGGATCCGCCGAGAAGCAGCATGACGCCGCGGGTGGCGCGACTCATGGATATGGTACTGCTCGTGATCGAATCGGAGAAAACCAACCAGGACGTTGTCAAGCGGGTGTCATCATTGCTCGCGGAATCGCAAGCGAATGTCAGCGCAGTGCTGAACAAAACCCGGACTTACGTTCCCGCCTGGTTGCATCAGGAATTCCTGAACGAGCCTTGAGGACGCCGGTTTGGGGTTCGCGTCCGACAGCGAGGCGGGGCGCAAGTTCGAGCTGGGAATTACAGGCCAGACTCAGGGAGGATTTGGAAAACGCGTCTGCTCCTGACTGGACGCCGGGGGCAAGGAGACAGCACAGAGTCCGCTAAACTGGTTTGGCGCAACCAGATTTCGAAATGGGAGGGTTTCCGCTTGCGTTTGCGGGTCACTGCGCCGGTGGTTTGCTCTAGCATAACAACGGGACTTCCAAAGCATTTTATGATTCCAACGCGACTTCTGCACACCAGAACAACCAAGCTGTGACCACCCCACTTCCCATAACGTCAAATAATTCCGGGCAAACCCGGAGCAACTTCACCTTGCACAGCCTTCCTTCCGGTTGCGGCGCCGTATCCTCCGGCAAGAAAATCTGGATTGATTTAGAGAACACGCCGCATATCCCCTTTTTCAAGCCGATTATCCGCGAACTTGAAAAGCACGGCCACACCGTGGTATTGACGGCGCGTGATGCTTTTCAGGTCTGTGAACTGGCTACTCGTTTTGGCCTCGAATACACTAAAGTCGGGCGGCATTACGGCAAGAACAGATTGCTGAAAGTGTGGGGTCTCGCGTGGCGAAGCCTGCAACTGCTTTCCTTTGTGCTGTGGGAAAGGCCGGTTCTGGGATTGTCGCACGGTTCTCGCGCCCAGATTCTTCTGTGCAATCTCCTCCGTATCCCGACCGTTATGATCATGGACTATGAACACGCCAGGACACCGCCACTCGTGCGGCCCCGGTGGGAAATTGTCCCGGAAGTGCTCTTCAAAGAGAACTTGCACTGCAAAACCAAGGAAAGAATTCGAAAGTACACGGGCATCAAGGAAGATGTCTATGCGCCGGAGTTCAAGCCCGATCCGGCGCTTCGCCAGCAACTTCAATTGGGCGACAACAATGTGATCGTCACCGTTCGTCCGCCGGCCACCGAAGCCCATTATCACAATCCAGAGAGCGAAACATTCTTCGTACAATTCATGGATCGGATTTTTCGCACTCCGGGCGTGCAGGCAGTTCTTTTGCCTCGCAACAAAGCGCAAGAAACCCAAATAAAGGCGAGCTGGCCGCAATGGTTTGTGGGTTCCAAAGTGATTGTTCCCAAGGAGGCAGTGGATGGTCTCAACCTTCTGTGGTATTCCGACCTGGTCGTAAGTGGAGGCGGAACGATGAACCGTGAGGCGGCGGCATTGGGCGTTCCTGTGTACAGCATATTCCGAGGCAAGAGCGGCGCCGTGGACCGCCACTTGCAGAGCCAGGGGAAGATGATTTTGATCGAAAGCATCGAAGATGTGCAGCGTAAAATTAAGCTCACATCGAGGGAAAAGAATGAGCTGCCGGCTTCCGGGCCGCGAACGGCTTTGCGGGAGATCGTGGAACAAGTCGAAGATATCATCAGGTTGGATTGTCGTAATTGACCCGCGTTGGACGTATTCTCTTCAGGTAAACTCATGAGCCGACGGCTAAAACTGCTCATTATCGCCGGTGCCCGGCCCAACTTCATGAAGGTCGCCCCGCTCATGAAGGCGATTGGCGAACAAAACTCGTCCAACGGCAACGGCGAGGTGCGGATGGAAGCCCGTCTGGTGCATACGGGACAGCATTATGATGAGGCAATGTCCGAGGTCTTCTTTCGCGAACTGGGCATCCGTCCCCCCGACATCAATCTTGGCGTCGGCTCCGGATCACATGCGGTGCAAACGGCGAAAGTTATGACGGGCTTCGAAGCGATTTGCGAACAGGAGAAGCCGGACTGGGTGGTGGTGGTGGGCGATGTAAATTCCACCATGGCTTGCACACTGGTTTGTGCGAAGCTCGGCATCAAGGTGGCCCACGTGGAGGCGGGCCTGCGCAGTTTCGATCGCGGCATGCCGGAGGAGGTCAACCGACTCGTGACGGACGCGCTTGCGGACCTGCTGCTGACGCCCTCGCAGGACGCAGATGAAAACCTTCGTCGCGAGGGAGTACCCCAGCACAAAATAGTTTGCGTCGGTAACGTCATGATTGACGCGTTGGTGGAGAATTTGCCCAAGGCCCGGCAGAGTCCGGTGCTGAAAAAGCTGGGTTTGAGCGGAGGCGGCTTTGTTTATGTGACGCTGCATCGCCCGTCCAACGTGGACAACGAAGCCGGGTTGACGACGATCATGGCGGAATTGAAACGGCTGACCAGGCAGTTACCCGTGGTTTTTCCCATGCACCCGCGCACAAAGAAAATGTGCGCGCAATTCGGCATTTCACTCGATGCCAACGACAGCCTGAGAATTCTCGATCCCATCGGCTACCACGACTCGTTGTGTCTGACCGAAAACGCGCGCCTGGTGTTGACCGACTCCGGCGGTTTACAGGAAGAAAGCACCTATTTCAAAACTCCCTGCCTGACGCTACGCCCAAACACCGAGCGGCCAGTCACCGTTACAGTCGGCAGCAACAAACTCACAAACGTGGCCAGACTGTCAGCCGACCTTGATGAAGTTCTCAAACGCGAGCCGAGGTTCGGCAAGATCCCTTTACTTTGGGACGGTCGGGCGGCAGAGCGGATTATCAATGCTCTTCTGGCGCAGAGTTGAGAGGGCGCTCGCAGGATGAGCCTGGCTTTGCATGCGTTGACTTTCAAATGGTTGATCCGCTCACAAGAAATTAATAGAAAAGTATGACCACTTACGTTGTCATTACTCCGGCACACAACGAGGAAACCTTTATCGAGAAGACGATAACGTCGGTGATTGCCCAGACCATTCGTCCACTCAAATGGGTGATCGTGAATGACGCATCAACAGATCGGACCCGAGAGATTGTCGAAGGTTACACGCAGTGGCACAGCTTAATTGAGTTGGTAAACTTGGAGCGCGCGCCGGGGCGGCACTTTGGCAATAAGGTGAAGGCTTTCAACGCCGGACTGGCCCGCGTCGCCGACTTGGATTTTGATTTCATCGGCAATCTCGATGCGGACATTTCATTTGGGGAGGGGTATTTTGAGAATCTATTGCGGCAGTTCGAGGTGGCCCCCAAACTAGGGCTTGCTGGCGGGATGGTTCACACTTCCGTGGGCGGCCAGTTTATGAGCCAGGAGGTTGCGCTCGATAGCGTGGCGGGCGCGGTGCAGTTGTTCCGGCGACAGTGTTTCGAGCAGGTGGGCGGGTATCGTCCACTTCCGAATGGTGGCATTGATGCCGTGGCAGAGATTGCGGCGCGGATGCATGGCTGGACAACCCGCACGTTCCCTGATTTGCGGGTGCAGGAACACCGGCTGACTGGTTCGGTGACGGCGCGTCCGCTGGCCTCGCGCCTGAAAGAGGGGCGGCGAATGCATTCGCTGGGTTACAGCCCGTTGTTCTTTTTCGTTCGCTGTTTGTACCGTTTGATGGAACGACCGACGGTGATGGGTAGTGGCGCGGCGCTGTATGGCTACGTCAGCGCGGCGTTGCGGGGGACTCCGGTCGCCGTGCCGCGCGAGGTGGTGCGTTTTCTGCGCAAGGAGCAGCATGATAAGTTGAAACGTCTGCTGTGGTTAAAGCCAGCTTGAGGGATTCAAATGTGCGGAATTTGCGGAATCTTTGATCTGAACGGGATGCCGGTGAGCCATCAAATACTGGACGCGATGACGAATTCCATCCGCCATCGGGGACCGGACGGCGACGGGCGTTATGTGGATCGCGAAGTAGGGTTGGGGCATCGCCGGCTCAGCATTATTGACGTAGGCGGCGGCGGGCAACCCATCAGCAATGAGGATGGGAAATTACAAATCGTCTTCAACGGCGAGATTTACAATTTCATCGAGCTGCGCAAAGAGCTTGAAGCATTCGGGCATGTATTCAAGACCAAGTCGGACACTGAAGTGATCGTCCATGCCTACGAGCAGTGGGGCACTGATTGTGTCAAACGCTTCAACGGGATGTTCGCATTCGCGATCTGGGACGCGCGTAAACGGGAAGTCTTTCTGGCGCGGGACCATCTCGGCATCAAGCCACTTTATTACGTTCAGATTGGCAGCAGGCTGCTGTTCTCTTCCGAAATCAAGGCCCTGTTGCAGGATCCGGAGTGCCCGCGTGAAGTTGATCTGGATGCGTTGGCCGAACTTTTTACGTTCCGCTCCGTCCCGTCGCCCAAGACCCTTTTCAAACGCATCTTCAAACTACCGCCCGGCCACCTCATGCTGGCCACGCGGAAGGGGCTTCAGATCAGCCGCTTTTGGAATTGGGTGCCGGGAAAGCGCCGGCAAGAGCGCAAGGAAGCGTTGGTTGAAGAATACCAGACGCTGCTCGAGGATGCCGTTCGCCTGCAATTGCGGAGCGATGTGCCACTGGGTTTGTTTCTCAGTTCGGGCGTGGATTCCGGAGTGCTGCTGGCCATCATGAGCCAATACGCATCGGGCCCGGTGCAGACCTTTACCATCGGTTTCGAGGAAGGTGAAAGGACCAACGAGATTGAGGACGCCCGGGAGATGGCGCGCAAATTCGGCGCGGACCACTACAGCATGACGGTCACGCCGGAGGATTACGTCCGGTACTACGACCGTTGTATGATGGACCTCGAAGAGCCGGTTGGCCATGAGGCCGCTCCGGCGTTTCATTTCGTGTCTAATATCACGAGCAAGCGCGTAAAGGTCGCCTTGGCCGGCCAGGGCGCGGATGAACCGTGGGCGGGTTACGACCGTTACAAAGGCGTGAAGCTGTCCGGCATCTACAGCCGCCTGCCGAAGTTCGTCACGAATGATCTGGCCCACCTCATCGGCAAAATGCCAGGCCGGATGGAGCGTTTGAAACGCGGCCTGACGTCGCTGGGCGAGCCGGATATGCTCACGCGGTTCACGAAGATTTACTCGTTCTTCAACGCGGACATGAAGGCGCAACTTTACAAAGGCGTGTTGAAGCAGCAATTCGATGCCGACCCTTACGGCACACGGCACGCCTTGGCGCGACTGCAATCCGATGTCCAAGGCCTCGATCCGCTCACGCAGATGCTTTACATTGATACGCGCGCCAATCTCCCGGACGACTTGCTCATGGTGGGGGACAAGACCGCCATGGCCAACTCTTTGGAAGTTCGCGTGCCGTTCCTGGATTATCGTCTCGTCGAATTCATCGAGAGCCTGCCCACCCACCTGAAATTGAATGGGTTCACCGGCAAATATCTGCACAAGAAAGCGTGCGAAAAATGGCTCTCGAAGGGAATGGTGCATCAGAAAAAGAAGGGTTTTGCCAACCCCATCGAAAACTGGTTTCGCGTCCGCATGCGATCGTTCGTCGAAGACTGCCTGCTCGGAGCGGATTCCTCGATGGGTCGCTATTTCGACCAGAGCTACATCCGACGGATTCTTGAACTGGATCGCGCAGGCAAGGAACCGTACCGGCGGCACATTTACCTGCTCGTGTCGCTGGAGTTGTGGCATCGCACGTTCATGCGCGCCCAACCGGCCGTTGAAAACGCCGCCAGGTGAGACCCCGGGGACTACCCAGGCAACACAGGAACTCGAAGCACGCCGGAGCGAGTATCGGGCGACTGAGGTTCGGCATAACGACAACCCAGCTCTTTTCAACCCGGGCATCCAGTGGTTTCAGTGGCGACTTCTGCGTGCTTGGAAGCTTTGTATATGTGGACAGTCGGCACTTGACGCTCAACGTGCTAAGGCGCAAAGTCGGCGCGTGAGGACAGACGAGCAACAATTCGCTCTGAACCGCGGAGCGTCAAAAAAACAATTTTCTATCAGTGCCACACCAGTCCTCAGTTTGATGCTTAACGATTTTACAGAAAAATATTTGCGCCGCCTTCAAAGAGAACAAACGCTCGGCCCCAACGACAGTCAAGTAACCACACATTCCAAGTCCACCAAGAATATGAAAACACAATCATTCCTCCCATGTTTCTTTGTTGTTGTTTGTGGCGCATTCAAGCTTGGGGCTAAGGCCAGGATGAATTCCAGGGTGGTTGTCTGGTTGCCGCTGCTCCTGACACTGGCACTCGCGACGAAAAGTTATCCAGCTCCCTTGCCGATTAACATTCTCGACGCTCAATACACGACTTCTGTATCCCAAAGAAATTACTCAGGCTGGACAGATTCCGGTCCTACTTACACTAACTTTTCACGAACGACGGTTTCATCCACTCCAATCAGTGACACCTTGTATAACCCTCCGTCACAGTACACGTCATCATTATTGGGGGCAGAAGTTGATGCGGGTCTGTATGAAGTAAAGGTGTATGCAAGCGCCTGGAAAATTGGGGCTCAATCTTCTGCAGGGGCGAGCGGGCAAAGCCAAATCTGGTTCTCACCTTTAACAAGTGAAACGACAACCATAAACATACAGTTTTCAGTGTGGGATCAATGGTATTACTCAAGCGGTTCTGTGCGCCTGTTTGACGTTACATTAAACCAGGAGTTATGGAATTTTGGATGGAGTGGCATGTCACTAGGAACAGTCCCGTGGATGGATACCGGTGGAAATGATCCCAGAGTGACAGCCGCCCTGACCCTTAATACAGACTTCATCGCGGGGGACACTTATGAGTTAAGTATGTACACTGGTGTCGCCTCAATTGAACCCGAAACAGAGGAAATATTGATACAATTATTTGGATTTGAAGCTGTCCCCGAGCCCTCAACCTTGGCCCTTGTTGGCCTCGGTTCACTTGCTCTGGCGATGGTGCATCGGCGCAGGCAGGCATAACAACCCGCCTTAACTGGACTCCCATTCCCCGGTCTTCCGGGGGAAAAGCGCACAGGAAGCCAGAGCCGATTGGCGTTGGCTGCTCCTTGTCATATAAGCTTCGAACTCTGCTCGACATGCCAGCTTGTTCTCCGATGGAACTCTCGATCATAATCGTCAATTGGAATTCGAAAGAATACCTCCGCCGGTGCATCACCTCCATCTTGGCCGGGACACGCGGGATTGAGTTTGAAATCATCGTGATTGATTCGGCGTCGTTTGATGGTTGTGGTGAAATGCTCCAAAGGGAATTCCCTCAGGTTCAATTCATTCAGAGCCGTGAGAATTACGGTTTTTCTAAGTCGAACAACCTGGCTTTCCAAGCCGCCAGCGGCGAGTCTGTGCTTTTTCTCAACCCGGACACTGAAATCGTCGGCCCGGCCATTAACGTGTTGCACTCGGCTCTGAAGAGTCTGCCCAATGCGGGTGCCGTTGGCGGCAAGTTGTTGAACACGGATGGAACGGTTCAGACAAGCTGCATTCAGGCGTTTCCTACGATTCTGAATCAACTGTTTAGCGCAGAGCCGCTGCGGCGGATGTTTCCACGGTCCAGGCTGTGGGGCATGAGTCCGCTGTTTGAGACCAGCACACAGCCACAAGTGGTCGAGGCAATCTCGGGGGCGTGCATGATGCTCCCAAGGAAACTCCTGCAGAATATCGGCGTGTTCAGCGAAGACTATTTCATGTATGCCGAGGACATTGACCTCGCCTACAAAATCAGCCAGGCAGGATACAAATGTTATTATGTTCCCAACGCCACGGTGGTTCACCACGGCGGCGGCAGTTCCAAGGCCGCCTCCAGCAACTTCTCAAGCCTCATGGTGCGGAAATCTGCCTGGCGCTTCTTCAGAAAGACGCGGGGCAGGTATGTTGGTTTGGTCTATCGAGCATCCATGCTCGTTTCTGCATTGCTGCGCTTGGCATTGCTGGTTGTGGTTCTCCCGGTGCGACTGGCGCAGGGCTGTCGGACAACGTGGTGGGCCTCGTTCCGAAAGTGGAATGCGATTCTTTCCTGGAGCATCCGTGGTGAGAGACCGGCAGATGACTATTGATTTGAACTGTGGAACGTGCGGGTTCTGGACGTCGCTGAGCACATGTGGGCGCACGAGAAGAGCAATTTCCTATCAGTTGTTCTTGAAAAGATGCTCAAAGTAAAAGAAACCAACTGATGATTGAGACCATCCGACGTGGTTGGGGGCAGGTGCCAGCTCCAATTCGCAATCTCGTACGAAAAACTGGAGTGCTTTACGCTGCAAATTATTTCGCAACCTATCGAGAAATGCAGCGGCGCGAGCGCTTTGCCGGAAATCTGGTGCGGCTCCAAGAAAAGCGGCCTGAAAACGAGAACACCGACAAGCAACCAATCCTCGACGCCTCGCTCGAAGACATCCTGGATTCGATCGTGCTGCCAAATGGAGTGCGCAAAACGACTGCGGCAGAACGACAATTAAACTCGCTCAAACATTTCCTCAGTCGCCCGGAGCGACCACCTGATGGCTCAAGCATTCGAGTGCTCGATCTGCCTTCCTCAAGTGGAGTTGCCAGCGTTGAAAGTTACAATCTGCTGTGCGGCCACTACAACATCACGTCATACGTTCTGGCAGATCTTTGTCTTGAGGTTAAGTACGACGGGAACCGCAACGCCATTTATGATTCAACTGGCAAACTGCTCCAAGTCCAAGGGGCCAAGAACTTTTTTAGTATTTACCGGGCGCACACGTTTGGAGCCGCGCACACCTTTCTTTCAAAGCTTCTGCTTTGGCCGGTCGCCTTTCGGGCGCGCCAGTTGCAACGCAAATACGTCATGGATAAATGCCAGAATCTTAAGACGATTCGGTTACTGCATCCCGAAACCGAACGCCGGGTTGACCGGGGAATCTTCACCGCGCGAAACGCTGATGTCTTTTCGCTCCGCTGGGTGGAAGAATTTGAACTCGTGTTCAGTTTCAATCTGCTGCAAAAAAACTATTTCCCACCAGCCAAGATCGCCGCAGGGCTACAAAACCTTGGCCGGGCCCTTACAGAAGGTGGTTATCTGATCACGGGCAACACCGAATCGTTCGGTGTCATGCGCAAGACCAAGGGGAAACTCGTAACTCAATACCAGCATGGCGAATGGTAAATCGCAGGAGCCTGCCTGTCGGTTTTTCGTTTATTGCCTTGCTTCATTCGTTACTGCCAAAGCAAAAAGGATTTCATCAAAAATGGGTGACTTTTATATCGATTTCCGAGCGCCGTCCAAGCGAACTGCCCCAAGAACGTCAGAGGCACTTCGGTTTTTTTCTGACATGGCGTTGCTAAAACACGAAGAAGAGAAGTTCGCTTTGGCAATCTCTCTTCAGGGCGAGTCGGAAATGAGGATGTGGGCTCCGTATGCTTCCCCTGACGGGTCCGTTTTTGTGGCTCTCGCAGGTAAGATCGCGCTGGACGAAGGGGAATGGCAGAAGGCCGAAAAGGCTCCCGGCGACGGGGGGTTGGCCTGCAAGGCCATATTTCAAAAGTACCAATCTGAAGGTTCCAAAGCCTTTGAGAGCCTGAACGGAAGCTATGTAGTAATCATTCGCGACTCTCGGCTACGGGCCGTGTTTATAGTGACGGATGGTGCGGGAATGTTCCCTTGTTTTGTTGGTCGGGATGCGGGAGGAGGTACCGTCATTTGCTCTCACCCCGATGTGCTCGCAAATGCCCTTGATTGTGGGAGCCGGCTGGATCGAGTATCGCTCGCCGAGTTTCTGATGACCGGAAAAGTATCTCCTCCCCACACGTACTATTCCGAAGTCGCCGCCCTCGATTTTGGATGCGTCCACGCAGTCGATCTGAACATACCACTGCCATTCCTTTCCAAGTCTTACAAGTATTTCGACATCAGCTACACTCTCAACGGCAAAGTAAACGAATGGGAATTTGCCGAAGAATTGGCAGCCGTGTTTCGCTTGGCCGTTCAGAGGCGGGTATCTCAGAGATTTGGCGATTCGGCTGTGACGCTCAGTGGCGGAATGGACTCCAGAGCGGTCCTCTGCGCCGCCCTGCAAAAGACGCCGGTTCGGGTGATATGCTTTTTTGACGAGAAAAACTTTGAATACAAGATCGCCTCGCGGATAGCGCGCGAGTGTAACGTGGAATTGCTCCCCCTGAAACGTGATTTTGATCATTATGGGAATACGGCTGCTCTTGGGGTGAAGATCTACGGGGGCATGGGTAATATTCTGAACAACCACTTCCTCGGCTTTCGTCCGG
>CAYIOH010000094.1:0-10349 GCA_964364975.1 uncultured Bifidobacteriaceae bacterium | reverse complement strand
CGCCGGAGCAGCAGCGGGCGCCCGGACTCGAAGTGTTTCGTTTGCACGTCTTCAGTCAGAACCACCACGTCATGCGGATGGATTTCGCCGTTCACGGACTAGACCTGTGGTGTGCCTCGTGCGGCGTGCCAGAATCGCGAAACCCATACTGCATTTTGTTCCGTGTTGATCCTGTAAACAATGCGATAGGAGCCGTAAATGATTTCCCGCGTAATGCCGTCGGCGAACTCCGGCACAAAACGTCCGCGCTCCGGCAGAGTCCGAAGCGACAAGGCGGCATCAATCAGCGCGTAACCGAACTTCTCCGCCGCCCGAGGATTGTCGAATGAGATGTATCGGACTATTTCACTCAGGTCCTGAATGGCCCTTGGAGACAGGATTACTTTGCAATCCATGAGGGTATCATTTCCCTGACCTTTTCGGCTGGAACGCCCTCGCCGCGTTCAATCTGCTCGAATCCCTCGCGCACACCAGCGACAAACTCAATCTCTCTCGCGATATCATGCAGCGAGGCGTCGTCTGGCAGCTTCTGTATCAGGTCAATGGCGATTTCACGGCTGCTCATGGCCGTAATATCCAGGCCCGCGCCAAGGCTCGCAAGCCTGAAACAGTGCGAAATAGGCAGCGCCGCCGTGGGCCTTTGAGGGAAGCAAGGTTGAGCTTCCTGAGATCGGCTGCTACCCCTTCGTGAAATGATGCCGGCTGACTTTGGCGAGGCGTTCTTCCCACTCGGTCTTGTGGGCGAGCGGGTCTTCGTCCGTGCCCCAGAGTTTTTTGATCATCTCGCGCTGCGGGACAAACGGGCATTTGGCCCTCGGCGTTTTGTGCCGGTCGTCGAGCGAGCGCAAGGCGAGTTGCGCGCCGGTCATGAGGGCGGTTTTGCCAAATTGACTATTCAGCGTGTGCGAGGCGTCGTCCAGCGCGGCCCACCGTTCGGCGTGGGTGCGGCCCCAGAGCGTGGGCTGCGTGTCCAGCGGTTGCAGATTCCACAGCGCCACGCGGATTTGCCGCACGAGTTTGGCCTGCGCGCTCATGATGTCGCGGAAAATTCTTTCGAGGACGGCGTTGATGATTGAATTCAGAAACTGCGGCTCGCGGAAACGATGGCCGCCGCCGACCTCGGTGAAATCGTTGAAGCGGATCGTCAACGCCATTTCGCGCGCCTGCAATTGCTCGCGGCGCAACTGGCCGACCAGGCGCGTCATCTCGCTCAACGCAAATGTCAGCGCCGCCTCATAATCCGGCTCGTCGTAGGGCAGCGTGGTGGCGCTGGAAATCGTGGTGCGATCCTGGATTTTAAGAATGAGCGGCTCGTTCCACAGGCCGTTGGCAAACAACCAGAGTTGCTGTCCCCAGATGCCGAATTTTTTCTGGAGCAGATGCGACGGCAGCTTGGCGACGTGGCCGAACGTGGTCGCCCCCAGCGCCGCGAGCGAGCGTTGCCGGTTTTTGGCTATGCCCGAGAGTTCGCGCACGGGACGATCTTTCAGGAATTCTTTTTCTTCACCGGGTTTGATTTCAAGAAAGCCGGGTTTGCCGGCGTCGGTCGCGAGCTTGGCGAGCCGCGCGGAATTGGCGAGACCGGCGGATACGGGCAGGCCCACCTCGCGTTTCACCCGGTCACGCAGTTCGGTCACGTATGTTTTTGGCGTAAGGTTGCGCCAGACGTGATGCTCCATCGTGGTGAAATCGAGAAAGCCCTCGTCAATGGAGGCCGGCACGAGCGTGGGCGAATACTCTTCCATGATGCGGAACATGCGGCGCGAGAGTTCGCGGTAATCGCCGTAGTGCGGCTTGCACAACACGCCCCGCGGACAAAGCCGCGCCGCCTCGAAGCACGCCATGCCCGTCTGAACACCGAACTTTTTCGCCGCGCGATTGGCCGCGATGACGATGCCGTCGCCGCGCCGCCCGCCGCCGACCCAGACGGGGCGGCCTTCGAGGCTGGGATTAAGCGCGATCTCACAACTGGCGAAGAAGCTGTCGCCGTCCACGTGCAGGATTTGAATGGGAGCCAAAGTGTTCACAGACGCAATGTTGTTGGAGTCCAAGCTTTAGCTTGTCCCGAACCGGACAGGCTAAAGCCCGAACTCCAACGCCGGATTCAGATGGGCATTTTCGTGCTCACAAAATCAACCGACTATCATTAAACCGCCAAAGCTCATCTTGCCATGACGAGTTATTCACAAAGCGAGTTTGCCCGAGGAGGTTGGACAAAAGCGGTCCGAGGCGGGGAAATCTTTTGACCACCGGGCGCAACTCTGTTTAGCTGGCGCGCGAGTCCGCCGAATGAGATGACGAACGATTCATGAATTTACCCGCCGCGCCGGCTGCTCTGCTCGCTTCCCATCCACCCGGCTTCCGCCCGCGCCGAGGCCTGAACTGGGGCGCGCTGGGTTTGATGTACGCCTCGTACTACATGTGCCGGTACAATTTCCGGTTCGCCGGGCCGGGCATGAACAAGGAGTTCGGGTTCGACACCGCCGACCTCGCCAACATCTGGGTGATCTGGTCGCTCGCCTATGGCACGGGGCAGTTGTTTAACGGCCTGATTTCTGACCGTATCGGCGGCAAAGCGATCATGGTGGTCGGCGCCGTCGGGACCATTGTCTGCAATTTCATCTTCGGCTTCTCCTCGTTTGTCGGCACGCTCGCGACCTTTGGATTGATCGCCCTGATCAATGGCTGGTTTCAATCGTGCGGGGCTCCGGGCATGGTCAAAATCAATGCCGCGTGGTTCCAGCGGACGGAACGCGGAACGTTCTCCGGCATTTTCGGCATCATGATTCAGTTGGGCCAGTTCGTGGCCAATATTCTGTCCCCGTACATCCTCGCGGGCTTTACGCTCACGCTTTGGGGCATCGGCACCTGGATGGTGGAGCCGGGCAACTGGCGGATGCTGTTCATCGTTCCACCGTTTGTCACCGCGATCATTGCCGTCCTCATGGCCTTCACGGTGAAGGAAGAACCGGCCCAGGCGGGATTTCCCAATGTGATCGTGGACGAAATTGACAACAGCCTCGGCACCCGGGTCAGCATCAAGGACACGTTCAAAACCATTTTCCGTCATCCGCTGGTCTGGTTTTATGCCGCGGCCTACGCCAGCACCGGAGCCGTCCGGCACAGCTCCGATCAAATGGCCGTCATGTTTTTCAAGGATCACCTGCTCATTGACATGAATTCCAAGCCGCTTTCGGTGCTGATCACCATGAACCTGATGACCGCCACCGCCATCATCGGCTCCATCGGGGCCGGGATCGTCTCCGACAAGTTGTTCAAAGGCGCGCGTTCACCGGTGGCGATGAGGCTCTACTTCATCGAAGCCGCCGTCATCAGTTGTGCGGCAATCGCCATGTTTTCGGGACTGATCAAACCGGGCGCGCTGGGGATTTTCCTGGGCGGAATGTTTCTGGTCATGACCTCCCTGACCGTCAATTCCACGCACTCGATTGTCGGGGCCGCCGCGCCAATGGACATTGGCGGCAAGAAGATGGCCGGCTTTGCCGCCGGCGTGATTGACTCCTTCCAATACTACGGCTCTGCATTAAGCCTGTTCCTCTTCGGCAAGATGTTCGCTAAATATGGCTGGAGCGCTTGGTATCCGTTGATGGTGATGTTTGCGCTCTGCGGCGGCGGCGCGATGCTGATGGTGATGCGCAAGCAGCGATTGTTGAAGGCGAAGGCGATGAAGGGTTGAAGAGTTAACGGGTTGCAGAGTTGAAGGGTAAGGACATGGCCGCACGCCGTCCCTTTTGAACTCTTCAATCTTTCAAACCTTCAACTCCCTCGCGCGCCAACAGCGTCTTCTTCCAATTCAATCCGCCGGAAAATCCGCCCAGCTTCCGGTTTGCCGCCAGCACACGGTGACACGGCACGAAGACCGGAATCGGATTCGCCCCGCATGCGCCGCCGACCGCGCGGACCGCCTTGGGTTTGCCAATCGCCCGCGCGATCTCGCCGTAGCTGCGCGTCTGGCCGCAGGCAATCCGGCGCATCGCATTCCACACGCGCCGCTGAAACGCCGTGCCGCCGGAAACATCCAGCGGCGGCAAAGCTCGCGGAGCGCGACCCGCGAGCGCGCGTTTGAGCGCTGATGTCGTGGCGCGATGCCAGCGGCGGATGGCGGTGGGGATGCGCCGCTGCGCGTCCGGGCCGACCCGCAGGTCGGCCCTACCATTTCGGCCCGGCGGAAAGTTCAGGCTGGCCAGGCCTTTCCTGGAATAGTGGGCAACAAATTTGCCGTCACGAGTTGAAATGGGGAGTTGGACAAGTTCGTTTTGCATTTTGGGATTCACGGTTTGAGTTTGGCACCAGGTAAAATCGCCGACTGGAATCGCCTTCACCGATTCCGCATGTACACGGAGACAATGCCGAACAGCAGCAGGAAGATAAAAATCACCAACACGATGAAACGGTTGCGCGCCACGCGCTTTTCCTTGCGCAACGGTTGCAGTCCCTGCACGCCGCCCGCGGCCAGGTAGCTGATCAGGCGCGGATTCATAGCCGTCGGGCGGCGGAACAGATTCTGAAACCAACGGGCCAGCGCAGTGAAATCATACTTGCGCACGCCCAATTCGTTGTAGTGATCCGGGGTCGTGGTGGGTTCGGCGCGCGACTTGAGCGGCTCCAGGCCCACCTCCTCGAAAATCGGTTCGTGAATTTTTGGCGGCAGCAGTGGTGTAGGGGCGGGCGTGGCCGGCAGCGGGTCGGCGGTCGGCGTCGCGTGCGTGATGGTGGCCCCGTGCGGCACGGCGGTGGAACGCAATCGCGGCTGCGCCGGGCTTTGCTGCAACGTCACGTCGAGGCGCTTGATCTGCGCTTCAAGCGCGGCGATTTCGGAGTTGAGCGCGCGGGCGCATTCCGAAAGCGGGTCGGACTTTTTTTTTAACCAAGCCATGCCAGGTCGGATTTGAAATCATCGCACGCCGCGCCGGTTCGTCACCCTAGCGAGTGAGCAACAGGAAAATAAACACGGCCAGCGCGAGCAACGCCACCACCGCCAGCGGCCACGTGAGCGCCAGGCCCAATTTGCACAATTCGCCGAAACTGCGCGTAGCTAGCAATGCCTCCGGCGATTGGCCGGCGGATTCGGCCGCCGGGTCTTTCGGCTGGCTGGACAGCACGGGGAATTTCAGCCGCGCCGAATTCCATTCCATGCGCGCATTTTCGATGGCAGTGAGTGCCTTGGTAAGTTCCATGTTGAAATTTTCCTTCGTCCAGGTTTCTTCGTGGACGGCCTCGACTTTGGCAAGCCCCTCGCGCAAATCCGCCAGCGCCTTGGCCATCTGCTCGGCGTCGCGGCGCGAATTGAATTCGGCCTCTTCGAGCAGGCCCAGTCCGCGGGTGAGATTGTGAATCATTTCCTGCCGGCCGGTCTGGAATTCGTTCTGGCGGCGGCGCAACTCCTCAAGCGCGGTCCGCTCGCGTTCCAGTTCGTCCTGCGCGCGTTTCAATTCGGCGAGCTTTTGCTGCGCCTCGGCTACTTTCACATCCACCTCCTCCCGCGTGGGGGCGCGCTGCATCGCTCCCGCCAGCGCACTGGTGGTGCTGTGGGAGGACTGGCGCATTTGGAAATCGGTGTCCACAAATTCAGTCGCGTCGTATTGAGAAGCCATGAAGCGACTTTAAGCCCGCGCAGAAATGGTGTAAAGCATGCGTTGTGAAAGATTATCACCGGCATAACAGGCGACGTGGTGGCGGGCAATCCTTGGCGGCGTCCTGGGTGATTATACTTGTCGCCGCCCAACCCCGGTCTTACAGTGTGGACGCCATTAACACCGACGCGCGTTTGACATGATTGAGTTGATTCAGTTTCCGTGGAGCCCGTTCTGCATCGTCCAGCGCCGCATCCTCGAATTCGCCGGTGTCCGGTTCAAAATCACCAACATCCCCAACGGCGACCGCTCGCTCGTCTGGAAACTGACCAAGGAACGTTACTACAGCGTGCCAATCATCCGGGACGGACGGACGGTGGTGTTTGAAACCGGCGAGGACTCGCAGGTCATCGCCAAGTATCTCGACCAGAAGTTCAAGCTTGGCCTGTTCCCGGCTGAACTCGAAGGTGTCCAATCCATCCTCTGGCATTACATCGAGAATGAAATCGAAGGGCTATGCTTCAAGCTCACGGACATTCACTGGCGGGAACTCGTGCCGAAATCGGACCAACTGCTGTTTCTCCGGCACAAGGAGCGCAAGTTCGGTCGCGGCTGCCTCGACCAATGGCGCGCGCGGGAAGGTGATTTCCTGGCGCAGCTCGAACAACGGCTCATTCCCTTCGAGGAGATGCTGATGTCCCGGCCGTTCCTGATTGATGACCGGCCGCGGTTTGTGGACTTTGACCTGGCCGGCATGTTGGGGGATTTCTTTTACACGGGACATTACGAGCTTCCGGCGCGGCACAAAGAAATCGAGAACTGGTATCACCGCCTGGCAACGATTCAAATCAAGGACGTGGAATGAAGAACTCCGTGATTTCGCCAGCCTTTGTTCGGGGGTTTTATTCTTCATTCTTCGTTCCCCGCTTTTCATTACGTGAAAAACTACATCATTGACACCAACGTCCTGCTGCACGATCCGAATTCGCTGCTCAGTTTCACCAACAACAGTGTGCTGATTCCCATCGAGGTCATCGAGGAGATTGACCGGTTCAAGCGGGAATCCAGCGAACTGGGCCAGAACGCGCGCAGTGTCTCGCGGATGTTGGACGGCTTGCGCGGCGAGGGCCGTTTGAGCGAAGGCGTGCGGTTGCCCAATGGTGGCAAGCTCAAAATCGTTTTCCAAAAAAACGGACAGGAGAAAAACGGTCACGCCGTTTTTTCCGACAACACGGTGGACAATCGCATCCTGTCACTGGCTGCCGGCATCCAGAAGGCGCAGCCAAAAAACCCCACCATCCTCGTCAGCAAGGACATCAACCTTCGCATCAAGGCCGACGCACTGGGCTTGCAGGCCGAGGATTACGAGACCGACCGTGTCTTCATCAAAGACCTCTACACCGGCATGGTCGAGCTGATGGTCAGCCCGGACAAGTTGGCGGCGTTCCGCACCAACGGCGAACTCGAACTCAACGGCGGCAAGCAATATTTCCCCAACGAGTATTGCACACTCACCGACGAGACAAATCCGAAACGCACCGCGCTGACCAAAGTGGACGCCACGGGCACGAAGCTCGTGCCCATCATTGACTGCCGCGAGGGCGTGTGGGGCATCAAACCGCGCAACCGTGAGCAGCACTACGCCTTCGATGCGCTGCTCGATGACCGCGTGAAACTCGTCACGCTCATGGGCAAGGCCGGCACCGGGAAAACCCTGCTGGCGATGGCGGCGGGTTTGAAACGCACCGTGCTGGATCGTGAATTCCGCCGGCTCGTCGTCGCGCGCCCGACGATTTCGATGGGCAAGGAACTCGGCTTTCTGCCCGGCTCGCTCGAAGAAAAACTTGCGCCGTGGATGCAGCCGATTCACGACGCTCTCGAAATGCTGAGCGACCTGAACATGGGCCACGACCACCGCCGCAGCACCGACTTGATGCGCTCCGGCAGCATCGTGGTGGAGGCGTTGAGCTACATTCGCGGACGCAGCATCGCGAACCAGTTCATGATCATTGACGAGGCGCAAAACCTTACGCCGCTGGAAGTCAAAACCATCGTCACCCGCGTGGGCACCGGCACAAAAATCATTTTCACCGGCGACCCATATCAAATTGACAATCCCTACGTGGACTCGGCGTCGAACGGGTTCAACTTCGTGGTGAGCCGTTTCCGTACGGAAGCCGTCGCCGCGCACATCGAATTGCAGAAAGGCGAGCGGTCGGAACTGGCGGAGCTGGCGGCGAATATTTTGTGACGTGTTGCGTGTTGCGGGTTGCGTCAAGCATGAGCGACGCGGCCTCGCTGCTTGACGCAACACGCAACACGCCCCGCAAATCCACACTTGGCAGTCCCCCGCCGTTTTCCTACCGTGCTCGCATGATCGGTTTTCTCCGATTCGTCGGCATTACGAACGCCGCCATCTGGTTGGGCGCATCTGTCTTTTACACGGTCGGCGCCGGGCCCGCCGCGGCCTCGTCAGACATGCAGGCGTTGCTCGGCCCGAAATATTTTCCCTATTTCTCCGGCGCGGTCGCGCAGATCATCCTTGCCCGCTATTTCCATTTTCACCTCGCCTGCGCGACCATCGCGTTGCTGCATTTGTTGGCCGAACGGATTTATCTGGGCCGCACGGCGCGTCGGCTTTGGCTTGGACTGCTGGCGGCGTTGTTCGGGTTCAGTTTGCTGGGCAGTGTCTGGTTGGGGCCCAAACTCGCGCGGTTGCATCGCGCGCAACACGTTTTGAGCGCCGCGCCGGCCCAACGTGAAACGGCGGCGAAGTCCTTTCGCCTCTGGCACGGCGTGTTTCAGGCCGTAAACGTGCTCATGATTGGCGGGGTGGTGGTCTGCCTGTGGCGCGTGGCGAACCCGCCGGATGAACTGAGATTCGTCGGCTCGCCGAAATTCCGGGGTTGACAAACCACACAAGTCGTCAAACTTGTCCATAGAGCTGCAACGGGCGCCGCGGGCGTCATCAGCGGAAAAACTATGATCTCAAACGAACGGCCATCACCCTACGGACACCACCACCACCGTCCCTACGGCACACCCAAACCGCCGGCCAACGAGGACACGCTCAAGTCGGACACGGTCCAGATTGAGCGCAAGACGTTTGTTTTCACGCTCAAGGAAAATCCACGCGGCCGTTTTCTGCGCATCACCGAAGACGTTGGCGGCCGGCGCGACACCATCATTATCCCCGCGCCAGGCCTGGAAGATTTCCGCAAGTTGCTCGAAGAAATGGTGAAAGCTTCCGCCGAAATTCCGCCCAAACAAGCCTGACGGCCTCGTTGAAACGTTAAAAGCGTTACATAGCTAAAACGTAGAATTGCTCTCCTTGGATTGCGTCCCATTCGTTGCGTCGCTGACACGTTGTAACGTTTCACTGATTTAACGTTTCACCGACTTTGTTGCCCGCGGCTTCACCCGCGGCGCGTCGCCCCACAAACCTTCCAGATCGTAACGTTCGCGCACGTCCGCGCGCATGATGTGGACGATCACGTCGAAAAAATCCAGCACCACCCACGCGCCGCGCGCCGTGCCGTCCACCGCCCTTGGCCGCTCGTCGTGTTCCTCGCGCAACCGGTCGGTGATCTCGTCCAGGATGGCGCGCAGGTGCGGCTCGCTCGTGCCGGAGACGATGACAAAAAAATCCGTGACGCTCGACAGCTTGCGCACGTCGAGCACCACGAGATCTTCCGCCTTCTTGTTGTCCGCGAATTCGCGGCAAAGCAGGGCCAGTTTTTTGGAATCCATCTGCGGTTAGTGTGCGGCAGCCGCGCTCAAAGATAAAGCCGATAGTTGCGGATGGCCTCGGCTACGACCGATGGCACCAATTGGTCAATCGGCAACCCGGCCCTCACCCGCGCACGGATTTGCGACGACGAAACGCCGAAAGGAAATCCTTTAAGCATCCGACCGCGAAACGGCGGGGGGAAGGTCGCTGGCGATTCCCCCGGTCGCGGAATGGCCACGAACTCCGCCAGCCGCGCCAGTTCCTCCGCCTCTCGCCACCCGGACAGACTCGCCACGTTATCCGCGCCCATGAGATAAAACAATCCAGCCTGCGGAAAGCGCCGCGCATAATCGCGCAATGCGTCGATGGTGTAGGAAGTTCCGCCCCGTTTGATTTCCTGTTCATCCACCTCGAATTTCGTTTGCCCTGCGAGCGCGAGCCGCAGCAGACGCAACCGTTCGGCGGCGGGCGACGGCTGGTTCTCCGGCTTGAACGGCGATTGCGCCGCCGGGATGAAATAAAGCCGGGCCAGCCCCAGTTCCTCCATCGCCGCCTGTGCGACCAGCAGGTGGCCAAGGTGAACCGGGTCAAACGAACCACCGAGTAAGCCGAGTTTCATATGCAAGTCTCATTAACACCCGGCTTCAGCCGGGTGTAAGCGAATTCACAGCCACAAAACTGTTTCAACAGTTTTCATCCCTCTCCGCGCCATGTGCGCAAAAAACCGTTGAAACGGTTTTTACCTCGACTGCACCGGACAACACCCAGCTAAAGCTGGGTGTTAATGAGAACCGATGCAAGTCCGCCACTTCAACAACACCGCCGCACACCATTGAACCGCTGCTCCGTGACTTCAAGGTAGATTTTCTGAGCAGCTTTGTCGCCATGTTCGACGTGGCCACAATCGCACACGGTCGTGTGCTGGTGCGCCCGCTCGATGGCGGCCTCGCCGGAAAGTTCCTTGGCAAGGGCCAACGTCAATGCCGCAGTGCCAGCAACGCCACCAAACTTACTTCCACCCTCGG
>CAYIOH010000093.1:0-10361 GCA_964364975.1 uncultured Bifidobacteriaceae bacterium | reverse complement strand
GCGTGCAACGTCACCGCGAAAAGCGAGGCCGCGGCGACGCTCTTGAGCGTCGCCACCAAACCGGAAGCGTGAATTGAATTCTTCATGATGATATTGGGAGTTGTCGCGTAAATGGATAGAACGAATGAGGGCGGAATTCAACTTCAACTTGGCTGGCTGAAGCCGGCCGATTTCGACGACTCGGCGGGATTGGATCGTTGCCGCAGCTTAATTTGTTTTCAACCTTTTTGAATTATCCCCACGACTGCATCACGGACGGCGGAGAATTTTCCGGGCTGTAACTCTCCGACTTGTCCGGCGACGAGGCTGGTGTGGGCGGTGAAAAGCTTGCCGGGGCGCGCGTAACTGGCCAAGCGGAGTGAACCGCGCACGAAATCGGCGGCATCCAAAGAAACGGCCCGGCTGTCGCCGTAGGATTTGCTCGTTATCTGGCAGAGAATCCAATCGCCACGACCGGCTTCCGCAAGCACCACCGCCGGGCGCAGCTTGGATGCGGTGAGATCGGAGAAAGGAAAATGAACTATGACGACTTGCCCGGCTGTAGATATGCCCATGCCGCGTCCTCCTCAGCACGATTCCAGTCCTCGGCCAGCGCCGCTTCACTCAAAAGCGCGGTGTCATGCACGGTCGGAGCTTCCTCAAGGATTGTGACCAACGCGCGGCGCGGCGATAACACATGCACCGGCTCAACCAGCCGCACTTCGCCGTTCGGTTCAATGATTGCTTCGACCGTTTTCATCTTGGGTAAAACTCTAACTCCATTGGCGGCGTCTGCAAAGGGCTATTCTTCACGAGGCAAGGAATTGTCGTGTGAATGAAAAGAGGGAATGAGAACAGAATTCAACTTCAACTTGGCTGTGCCCCATTGTTCCACATTCGCTGTTCCACATTCGCTGTTGACGTTGTGGCAACGACAAGCGCATATTGCGCGTGGGCCTGCCCCACCTGAAAGCCGACTCCATGTCGTCGAAGGGTATCCTTCTCAGGGTGATGGCGGGCTCGATTTATTTCCAGCCATCACCAGCAGTTTCGCGTCGTCACAGAACCTCTTTCGTCCATGCGACCCAGACTAATTTGTTCGCGGCCGTCAAAGGCCGATTCCGTGTGTAGTAGTTCCTGCTGCCTTCATAGTTCGCCGAGTCATACAGATCCACCACCAAACTGATCTTCTCTCGCACGAACTCGTAGTGCCGCATTTCTCCGCGCTCGAAGACCCGCTGCACGGCCCAGCACAAATAATCCGCCACGTTCAACAACGGCTCGGTGCGCGGCGTCTGCACGTTGAAAACCACGCGGGACCGGATTTCCGCCACGTCCCACTTCTTGCCGAACCGATCCATCGCCTTCTGCAACGCCAGTTCCAGATTCGCGTTCTTCGTGCTTGGCCCGCGCTCGGCGATGTTCAACACCAGCTTGTGATCCTGCTTCAACTTCGTCTTCACCAGATGGGAAAGCAGGTCTGCGTAAAACTCCGACTCCTTACCGTTGTGCTTCCGCAAAAACAGCGACGGGATTTTGCGCCCGACCACCACCTCCAGACTGCAATCCACCGTCTTGATAAACTTGAACATCCTTTCCCGCACCTCCGGCGGATCATCTGTGGCGTGAAAATGAAAACCGCCCTTGGTGATCTTCTTCTGCACGCTTGGAATCGTGTTGAGATAACCATCCGTCGCCACCGCTTGCTGCAACTCTGCCACGGCCTGCCGCGTCGCTTTCAAATCTGCGTTGAACTTCACCATCCCCAGCGCGAAAGCCAGCGACACACCGGGTTGCCCCAGCGCCATGACCTTGCCCTTGCCATAGAATGTCGTATCGCCCGCCTCGTCGAGGAAGCGATGACTTGAGGTGACTGGCGGCGCTGGGGTTTCGTCAGGCATTTTGCCTCCTATACTTTCGCGAGTTCAGCATCCAACGAAGCTGTATGGTCAGGGTCTTTTGTCCGAAGCGCTCCAAGCACCTCGCTGACCATCCGCTTGCAGTGCGAAACGTAGTCAGGAACTTCCATCGCCCGTCGCAGGTAATGCGAGTGAGAAAATTCATCCGTAAATTTTGTAACCTCACCGCATGTGATTTCAGAAGTGATGAACCGGCCGAGTTTTTCGTGCCACGGACCGGCTTCGGGATAACGGAAGCCCAAGTAAGTTTCCAGCAGCCGCCGAATCATGTTGGGAACACCACACATGCTCTCGAGCGAAGGCGCTGGCTCGTCATCAATCGTCTTCAGGCAGTAATACGTGTAAAGATAATCCGATTTGAACTTCTCAAGCAGTCTCGGTAGCGGAATCAAGTTCGCATACCATTCCTGTCCGGCGTCCAAAAGCCGGTTAACCATGTAGAACGATTTGTCTCGTGATTTCATCCAGTCTTTGACTAAGCCAAAAAAATCCGCGTTATGCGTCAGCACGATCAATTGCTTCGCGGCTGAGAGGCTTCGCTCGACAATCGAATAAACCGCAAAAATGTGGTTCGAATCGAAGCTGCAAATCGGATCGTCGATCACGATGATCAAATCTGCAAGGTTGACTCCTCCTTCGTCCAGCTTGGCGAGGAAATATGAAAACGCTACAGCAGTTCGTTCCCCCTCACTCATGTTCGTCGCTCGCTGCCCGTTTCTGCGAAACTCAAAATCTGTTTCGGATACTTTGACGGCCTCGACATTATCGCCAGCCAAGAGGATTTTGAGCCGGTCATTGATCTTTTGCGGCGCAATGGAAGCATTTTTGATTTCCTGTTGCACCTTCGCAATCGCCGCAGCGATCCGTCCGACGCACGCGCCAGCTTTCAGTGTTTTCTTTTTCAGTTCCGTTATGCGGGCTTTGGTGTTCGTGTAATCCGCAGAGACGATGTATTCCGCTGCGTAATGCTTCGTGATTTTGTTGCGGGCGCTTTCACGCACCTGATCTGCCGACGCGACCTTATTGTTATGCGCTGCAATTATGTCATTGCAGCGGCGCACGGCATCCCCAAGCCGCTTCGCTGGTGAGAAATCAATCTTCAAAACTTCAACGGATTCAAGGTTCTGAAGCTTGCGTCCTAGCGCTTCTGCTATTTCGGCGAGCTGTTTGTTGATCGAGCCGGTGGCGGCGACCCCGTCACTCTTGGCGGCGACGTATTGCTGTTTCAGGTCGGGAAAAAGCTTGGCGTCATCATGAAATGCAATTTCAAACGCTTCGCCTGAGACATCTGCAAGTAGCGATTGAATCAAGGTGTGCAACTCCTGATATGCTTTGGAAAAATGTCCCTGCAATTCTGCCCAACGCGCATCGGTAATCTGTGAACCACAGAATTCGCACGACTGCTCTGCGGAATGAAGGGGCAGTCCCGCGCGAACCCAGTCTTCGATGCTCCGATTGTTCTTCAGACGTTCGACGGCGTGATAGGAGGCTGTTGCTCTTAACGCTCGGGGAGTTTTTGCAATGCTTTTCAGGAGCTTGCCGATGGCGCAAGCCAAGGAGTTCAGCGCTTGATAATCTCCGGCTCGTCTCCATTCCTCGAATAATTTCTCACGATCCGTATCGGTTAAAGCCAACGCAGAACAATCGCTGGGCAATTCGCCGACGGTTGCGAGTAGGTTTCGGCGGTCGTAATTCCTGTCTCCAAACAATTCGCTGACGATTCTTGCTTGGTCTCGGGCTTTGAGCTTGAGATTCTCATCGCGTTGGTCTGCATCGGCTGTTAAAGCCAGTTGCTTCTGAGTTGCTTTGTCGTGTCTGGACTGCAACGTGAGAAGTCTCATCTTGAGCTTTTGATTCTCCTCCCCAATCACCACAACCGGTTTAGCTCCCGCCATGTCCGAATGGAAATTGTATTCAATGAAGGCCCGATTGAAGACGCGAATCTTGGGGTGCAATAATGCGCCCCGTGTCCCGAGAGGCGGGCCATCGTCATGGCTTAGCTGGAAATCACAACCGGGGAATTCGAGCGGCACTATGCCACGCTCCAGCGACTGCAGGACTTTGGAAAGCGTTGTCTTGCCTGAATAATTCCAGCCATAGATCAAATTGAATCGCCTGAATTCCGGCAGAGCTCCCCAATTAAGATTTCGGAAGAGACCTACACTCCTGATGTAATCCAGTTTACGAATCATCTTTGCTGGCTATGGAAGTTTGCTTTGCTCATGTGGGACTCCGGCGGAATCGTATTTCAAACAATTGCGGCGGCAATCAAAAACGCGGTTAAGTTCGCAGCCCCGACGGGTCGGGGTTATCCGCCCTTCACCGCCGCCGCTTGGGCCGGCCAAAATCCCGGCGCGGGCGGGAGTCGTGAGTCCACTGTCGCTTCTGGTCAGGCTCGCGTCCTCTCGCCGGACGCGGCGGTTCAATTTTTCCGTCCCGGGCCAGCCGGAAATCCACCTGCTTCTTGAAGCTGTCCACCTTGGCCACCTGCACCTGCAATTTGTCGCCGAGCCGGATCACCCGCCGATTCCGCCGTCCGGTCAACTGGCCACGCGCTTCGTCGAAGACATAGAAATCGTCCTCGATACTGGAAAGATGCACCAACCCGCTCATCGCGAGGCCCGGCACATCCACGAAGAAACCGAAGTTGCGCACGTCAATCACCAGTGCCGGATAAGGCGTCGGCTTGGGCGATTGAAGCTGCGCCTTCAGGAACGCATACAACTTCACATCCTTGCTGTCGCGTTCGGCGTCGGCGGAATTGCGTTCCGTGTCGGAAATGTGCTCGGCGGTTTCCTTGAGCGAATGTGTCGGGCCGTGGCTCTTTTGGAACAACGCGCGATGGACCACTAGGTCGGCATACCGGCGGATCGGCGACGTGAAGTGCGCGTATTTGGTCTTGGCCAGACCGTAATGGCCGAGCGGCTCGACCGCATAACGCGCGCGCATGAGCGAGCGGAGAAAACCGATTTTCAGCGCCGCACCGATGGCGAGCGTGCCGAGTTTCTGCAACAACTTCTGAACTTCCGTCCGCTTGGTCAGGTTTCCGCACGGCACGTGATGGCTCAAAACTTCCTCGCGATACTCCTGCAAGCGCCGTTCGTCCGGCTCTTCATGCACGCGGTAAATCGTCTTCAAATTCTGGCCCATCAAACGCGTCGCCACCGCCTCGTTGGCCAGCAACATGTATTCCTCGATCAACTGGTGCGAAACATCGTTTTCCACCCGCTCGATGCGCGCGATGCGGCCCTGCTCGTCCAGGCGGATTTTCATTTCCGGAAAATCCAGTTCGAGCGAACCGGCCTTGAAGCGCGCCCGCCGGATTTTCTGCGCCAGTTCGTGCGCGTCGTGCAGCATCCGCTCGATGGGATCGTTCGGTTGCCGCTGCAAAATCGCCAGCACTTCCTTGTAGGTGAAGCGCCGCTGCGAATGAATCACCGCCGGATAAAATTTCGTGCTCAATACCCGGCCCTCGTTCGACACCAGAAACTCCACGCATTTCGTCAGGCGATCCACGTTGGGTTTCAACGAACACAATTCGTTGCTCAACGCCTCCGGCAGCATCGGAATCACGCGGTCCACCAGGTAGGTTGAATTGCCCCGCTGGCGCGCCTCCACGTCCAGCGCGCTGCCGGGTTTCACGTAATGCGAAACATCCGCGATGTGGACCCAGAGCTTCCATTGGTCGTGCGAAACCCGCTGCAAACAAATCGCGTCATCGAAATCCTTCGCGTCGTCCGGGTCAATGGTGACGACCGCGTGCCGCCGGCAATCTTCGCGACCCGCCAGATCGCCCGGCGCCACATTCGTCCCGATGGCGCGCGCCTCGTGCAAAACATTTTTGGGAAAGTGCAACGGCAGTTGGTATTGGCGCAGCACCGACAACATGTCCACGCCCTCCGCATCCGGCGCACCGAGCACCTCGATGATTTCGCCCTCCGGATTGGTGTGACGCGATTCCCATTCCGCCATCTCGACCACGACCTTGTCGCCCACGTTCGCGGGCCGGCCCACGTCGCGCGGTGGCGGCACATAAATGTCGTGCGGCATCCGCGGGTCATCGGGGATCACGTAAAGAAACTGGCGACCCCGCTGCAACGTGCCGACGATTTGGGTTCGCTTCCGTTCCAGGATGCGAATCACCGTTCCCGTCTCCTGCTCGATGCGCTCGGGCCGCAAGCCCTTCGCTTTGACGTCGCGGCGCACGAGCACGCGATCCCCGTGCAGCGCGGTGGACGTCGCGTTCTCCGGAATCATGATCTCCTTCAACCCCGCGTCGTCCGGGCGCAAAAACCCCTTGCCCTGGCGATTGATTTGAATCCGGCCGGGGATCAGGTCGGCCTCGCGCGATTGGATGTAGCGATTGCCTTTCGTCCGGGCGATCCGCCCCGATTGCTCCAGCCCGCGTAGCGCCCGCTGCAATTCCTGCTGGCGATTGGGCGACAGCCGCAAGTGCCGGAGCAGTTCCGGCACATTGGCCGGGACGTAATCTTGCCGCCCCAACAATCTTAAAATTTGTTCTTCCATAAATTCGCCTTTGGTTGCGCGTTAATGGCAGGGAGAGGTTGCAACCAAACCGTTCTTGAAACAACCACAGACGGATGCACAACCAGGATGCCGAGAAACACAGGCGGAAACCAAAAGTCTTTGCTGCCTGGTGTTCAAGGCTATCATCCCGGCATGAAAAATCGATTCCGGCTTTACCGCCGAAAGAAAGGCAGGAGGTTTTATGTTGAAAACTGCGAAACGGGCAAACAACAAAGTCTCGGGACGCGCGACCGTGCCGAGGCGACGGCTATCTTGCTTGCGCGCAATGAATCATTCCGGCAACCGCAACTGAATCTGCAAATTGCCAAGGCATATCTCGCGGGAACGGACTCGGGCATTACAACGCGAACGTGGCAACATGCCTTCGCTGCAATTACCGAAACCAAGCATGGCTCGACTAAAGTTCGCTGGCGGTGCGCGGCTAGGCAGAAAGCATTCGACTTGATCCGGCATCGCGTCATTCTCGAAACGCAACCGGAGCATTTGCTCGCTTGCCTCAAGGCGGGCACGGTCAGTACCAACGTCTATTTGCGAAAGCTTCACAGCTTCTGTCTTTCGATGGGATGGGTCGCGCACCCGATACTTCCGAAACGGCTTTGGCCGGCGATTCGGCATCAGCCCAGGCGTGCGATCACGCTCGAAGAACATCGCCGCATCGCCGAGCGGGAGAAGAATCCGGAGCGCCGCGACTTCTACGAACTATGCTGGCATCTTGGCGGCTCGCAGGGCGACATCGCGAATCTGACAGCAGAAGATATTGATTGGTCGAACCGAACCATTGCTTACGTCCGGCAAAAGACTGGCAGCATCGCTCTCATCCATTTCGGGTCAAAGATTGAAGCGGTGTTACGGCGATTGCCTGCGCGTGGCGCGCTGTTTCCGAATTTGCGAAATGTGCGCTCCAGCGACCGCGCCACCGAGTTCAGACAGCGTTGCCGAGGACTTGAAATCAAAGGTGTCTCACTTCATTCGTATCGCTACGCTTGGGCGGAGCGCGCAAAACGGTGCGGTTACCCGGAGCGATTCGCTCAAGAGGCGCTCGGCCACAACAGCAAAGCCGTCCATCGCGCCTACTCACGAAAGGCCAAGGTGAAATTGCCATCGTTGGAAAGCTATGAAGCGCAGACCGCAGAAGACGGCGGCAATCTACCGCTTAACACAAATCCTCAACTTATTTGAGGATCTGTGAGGAGCTTGTTTGGACATTCAAACGCTAAATACTCCCGGCCACCTTTACGCAATGTATGCAGTTATCAATGAGTGCATGCATTCTGTAATCTAAAATGTTTGTCCTCCGTATGACGCTCGAAAATATTGAGTCGCTTTGGGATGAATTAAACGGTTGCGGTTGTCACAAAAACTGGATAGTTTTTGTGACAGCTTTGAATGAGCAACGAACTACAATCCATTGATAAAGTCATATTGCGGTCACTGCGGTCACGGCGTTGTGCCGCGGTGCTTTCACCGAGGCACTTTGACAGGCTTGGAAGCCCGGCGGCTGTGAGACAGGCTTTGAGCCGGCTGGCCAAGTCGGGAAAGATTCGGCGGATTCGCCGGGGGCTCTACGACTTGCCGCGCACGCATCCGACCATCGGACAATCCGTGCCAGATACGATGGCCGCAGTGCGGACGTTGATGGAGGGAAGCCACGCGCAGTGGCAGGCCTCGGGAGCTTATGCCGCCAATCTGCTCGGGTTGTCAGAGCAAGTTCCTGCCAAGATCGTCATTCTCACCGACGGCGTGCCACGTCGGGTGTCGCTCGGAAAAGTGACGCTGATTTTCCGCCGCGCGGCGCCGCGCAACCTGCTGGGGGCTGGCCGTCCGTCCGGGCTGGTTATTCAAGCACTGCGCTACTTTGGCAAGAGTGCGGTTTCTCCGGAAATTATCCAACGCCTGCGAAAGCAATCGGACAGGGATACGAAAGCAGACTTAAGTTCGCTCGCAATGAAATTGCCTGCATGGATGCACCCCATCGTGGGGCAAATCACGAAGGCATAGCGCGTGGATGCTTTTGCACAACTGCCCGCCAGCGAACGCGCGATTTATTTCGAGCAGACGGCGGCGCAATTGGGCATCAGTCCACAGATCGTTGAGAAGGATTTTTGGGTTTGCTGGACGCTCAAACAGTTGTTCGCATTGCCCGACATCGGGCCACATTTAATTTTCAAAGGCGGCACCTCGTTGTCCAAGGTTTTCAGAATCATCGAGCGGTTTTCCGAAGACATTGATGTTTCGATTGAGCGTAGCTTTCTGGGCTTCGGCGGGGACAACGAACCAGAGGCGGGCGGCAGCAACAAGGAGAAGCAACGGCGCATCGAGGCATTGAAGGCCGCTTGCCAGCGAAAGATTGAAGACGATCTGCTGCCAGCACTGACCAAATTCATCCAATCAAAAACTCTCCGGGCCGAGAGATGGCTGCTGCGCCCGGATGATTCAGACCCCGACGGGCAGACCTTGATTTTCGAGTATCCGCAGATCAGTCGGTCTGAAACTGCGGGATATGTACGGCGCGTTGTGAAGATTGAAATGGGTGCTCGAGCGGATCACTGGCCGAGCGAAGCCAAACACGTTTCGTCTTATGTGGCTGAGGAATTCCCGAAGGCGTTTCAGGAGGTGAGTTGCAGCGTCAAGGTTTTGTCCGCCGAACGAACATTTTGGGAAAAGGCGACGATTCTGCACGCGGAGTATCATCGCCCGCCTGACAAGGCCATGCCGGATCGGTTCTCACGGCACTACTGTGACTTTTACGAATTGATCCACAAAGGCATTGCCAAAACGGCAGAGGCCCAACTTGAATTGCTGTCCCGTGTGGCACAACACAAGAGTCTGTTCTTCAAATCCAGTTGGGCCAGATATGGCGAAGCAACCCGCGGCACGTTGCGAATTGCGCCGCCAGAGCAGAGGTTGACCGCGTTACGTGACGATTACCGGAAGATGCAGGAAATGTTTTTCGGAACGCCGCCGGAATTCAACACGATGATCAACTTGCTCCGGAAGTGGGAATCAGGTTTCAATCGGTGACATACCCGAAGCGAGAAGTCCGTCATTCCACTCGGCAAGCTAAACTTCCAGGCTCATGGTCGGGCGCGGCGAATGCGTTTGGGCAGACGGCGCTCATCCAGACTGAGGGCGAGTTCGTCGCTGGCGGGTGCGGCAAGATTTGCCAGACGATCGTGCAACTTGAGGATGAAGGTAGCCGTTGCCAGCGTGCCAAGCGCCACGGTTGGGTCGCCACGTTCAAGCCGCCAAAGCGTATCGCGGCTGACAAAAAGACGCGCGGCCATATCGCTCGTGGAAATGCCGCGCTTGCGTCGGGCAAGCGCGAGATCGCGGCCCAACTTGCGGAGCGCGTGGGCGGCCAGGAACGGAATGGAGCCAGTTTTCGACATCGCTTTAGTGTCCGGTATTGCTGATGTTAAGCTAAGGAGTGTCTTTTTTAGCCGACGCTAACGGCTGGTTGAAACCGTTTCCAACCGGTCCGATTGCATCGGCGACTTACGCCGTCGCCGGCATCCCGATGTCCGCGCTCAGTTTCTTCGCCGCGTCGGCATCCACCCATTTCACCAGGGCCATGAAGTTGACGAGCGTGGGGCTGTGCGCGTTGGCGTGGAACATATTCTTCAGGCTGTTGACGACTTTCTTGTAGGTGGCCGCGTACTTCTCGTGCGTCAGCCGCGTCACATACGATTCCATCACCGCGCGTGCCACCGAATCGGTGCTGCCGTCGGCCAGATACGGCAACTGGCAAAAAGTCCGGATGAACGTCATCACGTCCGCTTCGCAGAGCGTGAGCCAGCTTTGCTTGACTTCGTCGGGGTCATACCGGGCATGAAGCCGGTCTCGAATCGCGGTGGCGATGGCGGCGGGTTCGCGGCGGCGCGCGATGAGTTCCTTGACTTCGTCCCCCGCCTTCTC
>CAYIOH010000092.1:0-10371 GCA_964364975.1 uncultured Bifidobacteriaceae bacterium | reverse complement strand
ATCCGCCGGCGCGGGCAGCGCAAAATGGGTTTTCTCTTTTCCCGTGCGGCAATCCAGCACGAGCATGGTGGCGTTGACTTCGTAACGCGGCGCGCGTTCGCGGATGTTCTTGGCCCGTCGGCGGGGGCGAATCGAGGTAGGTCGCCTGGCGGACGTAGAGCACGTCGTTCGTTCCGTCCCGGTCCCAGTCATAGATTTGCACCGGCAGGTCGCAATAGGCCCGGCCATTGTCCTTTGACGGCGTGCCGGTCTGCCACAGGATTTCACCTGCGAGCGTCGTGGCGGTCAGGCACGTGATGGTCCGCGGGCCATAGACGTTTTGGACAAAGAGAATGTCCGGCGCACCATCGCCGTTGAGGTCGCCGATGCGGATTGTCTCCGAGAGGAAATTCTTTCCGACGATGCGGCTGACCAGATGCACGGCCCGCGCTTCGCTTGTCGGAGCGGCCTGGCTCCCGGTCAACGTCAACATGACGAACACCAACCCCAGCGGTTTTGTGCAGTTGCGCATGGACGAATTGTCATTCCCAGATCGAGTTGGGTCAAGCGTACGACTGGACGGATGGAGCGCGACCTTCAGGTCGCTTCAACGGGCGATGTTGTGAGGCGTCTAAGAATTCAGGTGCGTGTTGCGATGTGAACGGTGAAGCGGCGTGAGCACCACGCGCCGGAGCGCGACTGTGTGCGTAGCACCAGTCGCAGCGGGTGGAAAGGGAAGGCGCGTTGTGGATTCGGAAATCTCTCGGCGAGCGGACGTGCTGCGGCTGGGTCTTCGACCACAGCCGCACTCCTGTTCTAACGGGGCTGTGACTTCAGAAGAACGAGCCAAACACAGATGGGATTTCTTTGACGACTACGCGCAGGCTTGAATTGCGCTGGCGTAATTCTGCGTCCAGCGCGTTGTCGGAATCCTTCGCGCTTTCCAACACTCGCGTGACCTCCGCCTCGTGCTCTGCAAACCGTTCGGCATGGGGATGGCGTGGGTCCTTCCAATGACGCAGCAGCCGCTCGCGATAAGCCGGCACGCGCCAGAGCAGCCGGCCATATTCCAGCTTCGCGTATTCCTCGTGCGGGATTCCGTTGATCAACACTTCGTCAGAATATCAGGTGGTGGTGACAGCACAAGTTGCCGGGCAAAAGCGGCGGTGAACGCGCCGCAGTCCAGACGCTTCGCGAAGTTCAAGGACGACCGGTAGTCGCGAAGCGTCTGGACTGCGCGTGTCTTTAGCACCGCTATTCGGGCGCGGACGTTTGACCCAGGCAGCTCGGTCCGAGCCGGACGGGCCAACCTCGCTTGTCGCGCCGTAGCATAGCGAAGGCGGACTGCCGTGCCGACTTGCCGCGCCAAAGCATGGCGACGGCGAGAGTCAGACGAAGGCAGGCAACCCGGGGCTGAGTGAGGAAATCCCGTTGGAATTCTGGAGCACGGGTCAGAAATAAATACAAATGCGACACACATTACGCATTTGGATTAAAGTCTGATGAAGCCTTGCTGAAGATCGTATCCCAAGTTCGTGAGCCAGCAGCAACGAAGTTGGACAGCATATGCGACAGACCTTTGAGCGTTACGAAGTGAATATGAGTTAGGACAAACGGTAACCCAATAAGTAATTTTTGATCCACGTAGAATTCACATTGATTAACTTGCTTTGGGTCTCCATCGAGTGCCCCATCATCTTTGTAACACACAGTCCACAGCGAATCGTCAGGCACGACAACCAAGGGCAAAACAAAAGCGCAAGATTTTGGAGGGGGGTTGTTGTAAACAGCTCCAAAAGCGAGGTCATGCGAGGACGCCAACGCCTGTGACCACTTGTCGTAGATTTCCGAGTCACCGTCAGCGCAAAGCCTGTTGTCTTTCTTTTTTAACCTCAAAAGATTCTTGCCTACGAAGTCATCTGGTTTGTAAATGGAGTTAAATCCGTCGACTTTTCTTAAAAAGGACTTTCCGTCGTCTCCCCGTCCGATAAACACGTGGTAAGATTCCTCACTCGTCCTTGGTCTGCCACATACGACTAGCGGCAAGTCAGGTTTCAGATTCTTACATTCCGCAGCGAGGAAAATGCTTTTCGAACTGTCTCGGCCTCGAACAATCTGACATCGATAGTCAAACTGCCGTGTTTTCCCAGTCACTTGATCTTCGTAAGTTCCTCCATGATGCGGGGGCATAACACATGTCTGCTCATACACGATTTCAGGATATTCGACGTTGGTTAGAATCTTGCCGACCCGCATTTCATGGCCGAAATCATCTTCATTGAGGACGATGGCTTGGATTTCGGATGGTGTAATCGGCACGTGTGAGCCTTTCAATCTTTCACAATAACCCTTCAATACCCCTACAATTTCAAGTCCGCATCCGTCACCGCGCCGAGCGAGGCACTCGTGACGTGGGCGGCGTATTTCGGCAGCACACCGCGGGTGTAGCGGGACGCGGGTTTCTTCCACGCTTTCTTGCGCTTCTTCAATTCGGCGGATGGAATGTTCAATGTCACGTGGCGTTGCTCCGGCCCGCGATCATGCAGGCGTTGCCATTGCGTGACAAGTTCCGTTTCGCCAGGCTTGAGGCAATCGCTACGAGAAAGTGACTTGAAAACGCAGCTGGGTGTCAGGCGACGACGCGTGGCCGGAAATGCACTGCGGCAAATTGGCTTGCTGCCGGTTCGTTTCAGCGCAAGATTCCGGTCCGAAACGGGCCCGTAGCTCAGCGGTTAGAGCAGGCGACTCATAATCGCTTGGTCCTCGGTTCAAATCCGAGCGGGCCCACCACTTTGAAACCGCCGCATAGCAAGCAAAACGGGGAAGCCTGGCTGAACAAAACGCTGAAGCGTCAGCACGGTTCGTTCAGATGGCGATGAATTTCGCTCGTGGGAATCAGAACTCGACGCAGTCTTGGAAGTTTCCGGAGCCTCTCGCGCCGCACAAGTCGCCGGACATCTTCGCTAAACTGCACTTCTTGCGAAAGTCCCTTCTCATTAACATCCGGCTCCAGCGGGATAGTTCGAGAGGCACAGGACCTATTAACCGCTTCAGCGGTTTCCCCTGCGGCATGAAAACCGCCAAAGCGGTTCTCGATTACCGCATTCCCATTTTCACCCCGCTGAACCGGGGTGTTAATGGCGAGGATGGTTTCGCCAGGGCCAAACTTAGAGTTCTCGCAGGGCAATAAAACACTTTGCTTAATCATTTCCGTTTTTGATCCTCACCGGACTTCGCCGGGGGTGACAACCAGGTGACCATTCAGGCCCGCGCCGCTTTGAGCATCCGGTCCACCAAGCCTCGGGGTTTCATCGGCGCGCCAAAATCCTTTCCGTCCAGCGCAGCAGGGAGCGACCAGAGCATCATGTCCTGGTAGTAATCATTCCCGAAAGTGCGCTCGCCCGTATCCACGTCGCCGCGCATGATGTTGGGCATGTCCCAAGTGTAACCTTGCGCGCACACGAGGTTGTGCCAGACCTTGCGGGCCAGCTCGAGGCCGAACTCCTTCTGGCCTTCGTACATGTAATTCATTGCCAGCATGAGCGCCTCCGGCGGAAAATAGGAATACGTGCCATAGCCTTTGACTTGTGCCGGCGTGCCGTCGGGTTGGGCGTAGTTGACGGCGCCGTACTTCGTGACGGCCACGTTGCAGCGCTTGATGGTTTCGATGGTCTGCCGCACGCGCGTTTCGGGCAGTGCGCTCGGCAAGCCGTGATGATCTGTAATCCACTCGCCATCCAATTGATAACCAAAAACGAGGTCCGACTTTCGCTTCGTTTCAGGTTCCCAGTAGTTGAGGTAGTAACTGCCGGCCCACAGTTTCTGCTCCATGGATTCGGCCCCGGCCTTCAACCAGTCGCGGCATTGCTGCGCGAAGACGTGGTCGCCAGCCGCCTCGGCGAACCGCTCGGTGATGCGCAATTGCGCCAGGTGCAGTCCTCCGACGTGCGCAGTCATGCCGGCCCAACCCGGCTCCGGCGCTTCAAACCATTCGGTGCCGACGTTGCCCGTTGGCATCGCGATAATGCGATCACCCAGGGCGTACTCGGGCCGCAGGTTCACTGTCCAGATCATGCATTGCTTGAGGCCCGGATAGAATTCCTGGACGAATACTTTTCGCTTCTCGGGATAACAGAGGAAGTATCGGTCCAGCATGGCCGCCAGCGAAATTCCGTTCGTCGCGAACTGGTAGCCGCGCGTCGGGTTGGCGAAGTCAATGGGCGCGGTGTTGCGGGTGCAGCCGCCGAAAATCCACGGCGGCGCGCCATCGGCGAATTGGTAGCCCTTGTAGCCACGGTATGTCGAGAGCGCCAGTTCGGGGAAGAAATAAACCAATGGCTGGTTACCGTAAAACGAACAGGGAATGCATTCGATCTGCGGACAACCGCGCGGGCATTCGTTGAGCCCGAACAAGCCATCCTCCGGTTTCACCCACGAAGGGAGCGGCGGCCTGGCCTGCGCCCAAAGCCCGTCCTCGGTGATCATGTAAAGGACATTGACCAGTGATTCCCGCAACCAGACGGGCAACTTCTCGTCGGTATAGACAACCTGTTGCCACGCCAAAATCCGCTTGAGGAGCTGCGCATGATTCCGGGCGAGTTCTTGCGCGGTTGCCAGTACGCCCGGATAGTGGCTGGCGTACATGTGCGTGAAAGTGTGGTTCGAAGCTGCGCCATTGTAACCGCCGGCGTTCCACGTGGGGGCGTGCCACACAACGATGAAACGCGCCACACGACTCTGCCCGGTGCGCAATCGGAAATCCACCGCCGCCGAGCTGCCCGAGTCTGCCGGTGAAACTTCGGGCAATGATTTGTTGATTTTGGCCCAGCGCGTCCCGTCACCACCGAGCGCGCTGCCGAAACGCGCACGCTCATTTCCCACGACACCCAGTCCGTAGGACGCCAACGGGCCGCTCACCGTCACGCCATTGAAACGGCCCGCTCGCACAGACTGGCGTTCAAAGCTGGCCCCGCCAGCTTCCTTGTCAGTCGGGCCGGGAAAAGAAAGCGCGATGGTTCCGTCCTGGGTTTGTTCGCTGGTATTGCGAAGGTGAACCTCGAAAACGATTCCGGGCAACATCGACTCAACTACTTGGCCCGGCAGAAACGGCGACCACGCCCGCAGGCCAACACCGACCGGTGCATCGGTTTCAAATTCCAAATCCACGACTGGATAATGACCCCAATAACGGATTTGCCTGGCCGTGGCGACGCCTGCTAAATTCAGGGATGGAGAAGGTTCTTGAAACGCTTCGTTGGATTTCGCGTAGCCCTTCTGGCCCCAAGCACGGTACGCGGCGCCTGGCTGGGCGGGCTGGTATTCGCCACTGCCGGTTTTGACCTGGGTCGGATCGCAAAGCACCCACGTTTTTCCGCCCATGCTCAAACCGAGCAATGGCAGATTCACCGGCCCGCGCCGCGGCACGTGCGTATTGAAAATCGTCAGGTAACCCAGCATCCCGCTGGTTTCAAGGTCCACGCATCCCGTATCAATGCCGCCGAGGGCCATGCCGTTGGTCACTTGGTCCTGCAGATGATAAATAACGCCGCACGCGGGCCGACTGAATCCAGCCGCGGCGAATTGAAGCCACTGTTTGTTCGGCAAGTCGGTCGGGAATAGTCTGCCAACCGGGCGCGCGGCGGATTCCGCCCGGCCCATTTCGGGCAGGCTGGCCGAAAAGGCGAGCGCGGCTGTGACCTTGATAAATTCCCGGCGTTGCATTTGGCCGAACCGGCTGGATTTTGGGTTTGAAGTCATGGGTAGTTCTTTCTTTGCGATTTGCACCAAGCAATCAAGTCATCAAGTTTCAAGCCTTGCCGCACCGGTCATGCTGCTATGCAGCAAACAAACTAACTCCTGGCCACGGCATCAATCATCTGCTTGCACTTGATGCAGGCATCGTAGGGATCTGGCACTTCCCATTCGTCCACCATGATCCAACCACGAAAGCCGCCGTCCTTTAGCATTTGCAAGGACTTCGCGCAGTCAATGTGGCCGTCGCCGCATCCCAGATGTTTGGACGTGCCGCCATCGCGCAGTGTGCTGTCCGTGTCGCAGAACTGCACGTAGCCAATGTTCTTCGGTCCGACCCGCGCGAGCATCTCTTCGGGTTTGCCGGTGGCGCCGTTCATCTGGTCAAAATGGCTCGGGTCGTAGATGCCTTTGAGCGCCGGATGATCCGCGCCGTGGAAGATGCGCAGATAGTGTTCCTCTTTGTTGAAAACGAACACCGGCTCGATTTCGAAGCAGGCCAGCAGACCAACGTCACCCGCGATTTTGCCGGCTTCACGGAACGACTTCGTCAGGTGCGCCAGCGCCAAATCGATGGTCTGTCCACGCAGACCGCCATCGGGCCACATCCCGACACAATCGCAGCCGAGTTGCTTCGCGAGTTGAACGCGGTCGCGAAACTGTCCCAACCACCGCTGGCGCGTCGCGGCGTCCGGGTCGAACGCGCCGTCGGCCCCAAGTTGAATCGAGAAAATCTGCAGGCTGTAGAGGTCGTAAAGCCGGCGCAACGCCAGCACCCGCTTCTCTTCGTTCGGCGCCGGGTAGCCGCCCGAAGGCCAGTCGGCGACCAGTTCCACCCCATCGAAGCCGTGACGCGACGTGAAATCCAACACCTCCCAGATCGGGTAGTTCTTCTTGTATTTGTGCGTGCCGGACTGAAAGCCATTCAAGCCGACGGCTGTCTTCCAGATCGGCTGCTTCTCCGCGGCCACGGTTGTCGCAGTCAAAGCTGGCAAGGCCAGCGCGCCACTCAGCAGTTTGAGCGCGGCGCGGCGCGGCATCGGTACGGTTTGGGGGGAATCCGCGCTGAGGAGGTTAATGCCGGAAGCCATGGCGGGAACTGTGCAAAACCGTCAAGGCGCTGTCAAAACGATATGGGCACATGGACAACCTGAGAAGTCGTCCCTCGAGCGCGGCAACGAAGCTCATCACGACACCGCCGGTCACTTTCCCACTTTCTCCTGCAACCGATAAGTAAGCATCCCCCTATTGGGTCGCGGTCGCGGGCTCCGACGCATGTGTTTAGCCAGTCGGACGCCCCTTGGCCACAAACTTGTGAGGCAACACATCCGGCACCACGCGAACCTGGGTCGTGAATTTGAAAGGCTCCGGATTGCCGGTCGGGAAAGTGAGTTCGACGAAGAAGGCCGTCCAACCCTTGACCGGCTCGGGAACTTTTCCCACAAAGACCCCGCCGCCTTGATCGGTGAGCACCGTGCTGCTGTATTTTGGCCCCAGTGTCTCGATGCGAAAGTCGCGGGCATCCGGATTCGTTGCGTGCCAGAGCTTGACTTCGGAGGGCGTGTCCTTTGTGGTCACCCGCATGGACCCGTCCTTTTCCAACGTCCACGAAAACTGCGGCAAGGGACGAGCGTAGAGAACCGCGTCGTAACAGGCCTGCAAAGTCTGATAGGCGTCGGAGCCCTTGAGCGAGTGATCGGCGTTGGGCACGTAGCGCAGGTATTTCACCCCGGGCAGATCATTGAAATAGAACTGGGAGGAATCCGGCAGGAAGAACTGGTCACCGGAACCATTGACGATGAACTTTGGCATCGTGAACCGGTGGCGGTATTCATACGGCTCCTCGATTTTCATCAGGGCGTGGTACTCCGGCGTGCCATTCCAATCCATGATGCGAAACGCCGTGTAATCTCCAACTGACGGCGCCCAGAAACCGTAGGAGGCGTAATGATGCAGCATGGAAGGCTCGATGTTCAGCACGTCTATCACGATGGGCACAATCGCGACCACGCGCCTGTCCACCGCCGCCGTCATCCACGTCGTCCAACCCCGCTTCGATCCGCCTGCCACCACAAAACCATCCACCTTCACGTTACCGCCGGCGTCGCTGCCGCAGACCGCGGTGACCGTGTCCATGGCGCGAACGGCGGCTTTGGTCATCGGCAACCGGGCGGGCCATTTTTTATCGCCGGTGCGGAGAAATTTGTCCCACGTATAAGCGATCAGCGAGTCCTCTTTCCGCCCCTCGGTTTCCCCCGCAAAGATCAAGGGCTGATTGGGTACCATCTTCAATTCGCTCACGACGGATTTGGTGGCAAGGGCGATCTTGACCAGGTTGCCATCAGCTCCGGTGGGCGGTTTGCCGCCATTACCGCCGCCGCCGATGAACAGCAGCGACTTCGAGCTTGCCACGGTGTTGGGTTTAACGATGACCATCCAGTGCTTCCACAGCGGGCGATCCACTTCGTTCGTCGTGAGCCAGGCCTGGGAGGTCATATCCACAATGAAAGTGGTGTGATCCTTGCCCGGAATCGTGGCCACGACGCGGAAGCTGTAGTTCGTGTCCGGCGCGGCCACGTACTCATCCAGCGCCGTGCGCTCGTCCTGAACTTTTTGGGGTTCGGCGGCGGCGTTCGACTTTGTCGCACCGTCTTTTCCAGTTCGCGAACAGCCGACGAAGACCAACGCGACCACCAGGAACAAGAGCGGCTGGCGCAGGTGGATTTCAAACTTTTTCATTAAACGTGCGATCATAGCTTTACAATAAAGATTTCGTCCCGACCAAAACCGGATGCAGAGGAATAACGGTTCCGCATTGCAAGTCAACCGATTTTCGCCCGATTCGCCTGTGTCGACCCAACGCTTCATGCGATCGCCAACAGATAATTTGTCTCTTCATAAATTTTAATGGCGTCGGTCGGTGGGATGTCGTAAGGTTTCGCCTCGAGCCGTAAACACCAAACAAAAAAATATGAAACGTACTTCAATCATTCTGGCCGGCATGATCGGCCTGTTCATCCTGGCGTTGGCAATTCCGGCCTTCGCCGAAGACAAGGACAAGGAAATCACCATCACCGGAGACGCCAAGTGCGGCAAATGTGCACTGAAAGAAACCGACAAATGCCAAAACGTGATCCAGGTCGAGAAGGACGGCAAGAAGTCCACTTACTACTTCGTGAAAAACGACGTGAGCGACAAGTTTCACAAGAACGTTTGCTCGGAAACCAAGAAAGCCACGGCCACCGGCACATGCAAGAAGGTGGATGGTAAACTGCAATTCACTGCGGCGAAGATTGAGTTGGCCAAGTAAGCCGACTTTCGCCGCATCTCATAACACCCGCTGTTTGACGCAAGTCAGCAGCGGGTCTTTTTTGCCGCCGCCGTTGGTTGTGGCTAACGACTGACCTTTGCGACTGGTTGGGCAGCGTTGGCTGGCGCATCGGGGACGCGCTCCGGCTTCGGCAACGTGGCTTCGATCACCATTCCCATTTTTGCGAACACCCGGTAGTTATCCCCATCCTGTCGGACGCCTCGGCAATTCCAAGCTGGCGTGCGCCCGCCGAAATTGTCGCGGATCAATAAGTCGCCGTCGCGCCCAACCATGATGTGCAACCAAGTAGTCGCGTTGTTTTCGCGGCGCGCTGAAACTCGGTGTCCACCTTCGGCGCGCAAGTCTTCAAACGCCACGTCATGCCAGCGCCACGGAACGGCGGGGAAAATCCGAACCACGTCCCGCCAGCTCTGGAGCAGCATCTCATGCACGGCGGCGGCGGCCAGCATGTTGCCTTCGAGCGTGAAGGGCCGGTAAGTCATGCTGCTGAAGCCGGATTTCGTCTGGTCGCCGTTGGCATGAAATCCGTTCCGCAGCAGAAACGCCTTCACGAATATGTCGAGGTTGCGCAACGACGCCTCGCCGTCACCGGTGCGGGCGCGGAGCGCGGACATCCAAGTGAAGCTGTAACCGCACCACTGCTTCGTGCCGAACTTGTCCCATTGCTCAAGGCTGGCGCGGATGATCTGCCGCGCGCGTGCGCCGTCCTCGACAGTGATCAAGTCGAACGGATAAAGCCCCATCAGGTTCGAGAGATGCCGATGGCTCTCGGCGAGGTCTTCGTTGGCGTCGAGTTTGAGCGCGCCGTCGGCGTTCACATGCCAGTCGCCGAGCGCGCGCGCTGTGGCGAGCCAATCCTGCGCTTCACTGCGCTTGCCGCAGGCCGTGGCCATTTCACCGAGCGACTGGAAAAGCATTTTCAAACAGGCCAGATCGTAATTGCTGTTCGGCTTCAGCCAGGCGCTCAGGCGGTTGTCGTGAATCTCCGGCGACGACGACAGCGGCAAAACCAACACGCCCTTCTCGTCCGGTTTCAACAATCCTTTCAGACAGATGCCCAACTCCCGGCACCACGGATAGGCGCGCGTCTTGAGAAACTTTTCATCGCCGGTGTAGCGCCAGTGGAGATAGAACAGGTGCGCGATCCACGGCCCCATCGTCGGCGAGAGCGAATATTGGCCCCAGCCGGTGAGCGGTTCGCCGTCCAGCGCCATGACGCCGGGCACGTTCGCGCCGTCTGTGCCGTAAAAGTTCCGGGCGAAGCGGCGATAGGCGGGCAGCAAGTCCCAATTGAAATCGAGGAAGCTGCG
>CAYIOH010000091.1:0-10431 GCA_964364975.1 uncultured Bifidobacteriaceae bacterium | reverse complement strand
CTGGAAATTGCCGTGCCTTGAACTCACGCCGAAGGTTTTGCGCGGCGTGGGAATAGACTATCCTAGGCCGGACACGATTGGCCCGGATCGTCTGGCAAACGCCGTAGCCGCGCGGCACCGATTCGGCGGGCCGGTGGTGGTGGTGGATTTCGGCACGGCGGTGACGTTCGACGTCGTGGATTCGCACGGAAATTACGTCGGCGGCATCATCGCGCCCGGCCTCGCGGCGATGACGGATTATCTGCATGAAAAGACATCGCTGCTGCCGCGGATCAAAATCCGCGAAATCAGAAGCGTCATTGGCAAGAGCACCGAAGCGGCCATGCTCGTCGGCGCGGTTCACGGCTACCGCGGGTTGATTCGCGGGCTGCTGCTGGAATTGCGGCGTGAACTGAAAGCGCGTCGGCTGCCGGTCGTGGCCACGGGCGGTTGCGCGCAACTCATCGCGGCGAGACTGCCGGAAATTTCGGCGGTCGAACCGAAGCTGACGCTGGAGGGATTGAGGTTGGTTTGGGCGGAACATCGTCAAGGTTCTGCCGGGTGAGACTTGCGGGCGGCGCCGGGAAAGCGGCTAAACAACCCCCTGTTGCCTCATGGGAAAATGACACCGAGGGTGGAAGGGGAATGAGCCCAAAAACACCAACCGAAACCAACCCGAAAACACTTGACCAGGCGGAGACAAACTCCTATGCTCGCGCTGAATTCAGGTATATGCAGTACGAGAAGCAATCTGCGGACACAAACCTTTGCGAAGGTGCGTGTCCGTTTGTCTTTGTGGCTGTGTAGCCACCTGAACTCAGGAGATCAACTATGGCTAGTGGCAAAGTCAAATGGTTCGACAATAAGAAGGGGTTTGGGTTCATCGCCCAAGATTCCGGCCAGGACATATTCGTTCACCATACTTCGATCGCAGGCGCCGGGTTCAAGACGCTGAACGAAGGCGAGGAAGTCACCTTCGACGTCGTGCCGAGCGAAAAGGGACTCAAAGCCCAGAATGTTCAGCGGCTCGGCGCCACCTAGCCGCGCCGCGCCGCCAGCAGCGAACCTCCTGCGGACGGGAAGCTTTTTCGTCGTGTTCTGCGCCGCAGTCGGGTAGCTTGGCTGTGTGTCGAATTTACGCGGATCGCGCGTGGCAAGTCTTTATGTCCACGTTCCGTTCTGCGCGCAGAAATGCGCGTATTGTGCCTTTTTTTCCGAAACGTCCAACGGCGACTTGGTGAACCGCTATATCGCCGCGCTCGTTCGCGAACTGGAAATTGTCGCCGACGATCTGCGCCCGCGCACCGTGTTTTTCGGCGGCGGCACACCTTCGTTGCTCAACCTGCGCCAATGGGAACAAATCCTCCGCGCCATGGAGCGACTTCATCTGCTCGGCGCGGAAGAGTGGACGGTCGAATGTAATCCCGCCACCGTCTCGCTCGATAAGGCAAAGCTGCTCCGCGATTTCGGCGTGAACCGCATCTCGATGGGGGTGCAATCGCTGAACGAACCATTGCTCGAACGTCTTGGCCGCGTCCACACGCGCGGCATGGTTTTCAAATCCTTTGACACCTTGCGCCGGGCGGGTTTTGAAAACGTGAACCTCGATCTCATGTTTGCCATTCCCGGACAGACGTTGGCAGTGTGGTGCGCAACCCTCGACGAAGCGCTGGCGCTCGGCAGCGAACATCTCTCCAGTTACGAAGTCATCTATGAGGAGGACACGCCGCTCTTCGCGCAGCTCAACGCGGACGAATTCGCCGTGGATGAGAACCTGGCCTGTGCGATGTACGACGAACTGGCCGGACGCGCGACCGCCGCCGGCTTTCACCAATATGAAATCGCCAACTTCGCGCGAGACAAATCATTGCATCATCCCACCGGTGCGGGCCCGTCGGCAATCCCATCCCGCGCCTGCCGCCACAACGTGAATTACTGGCGCGGTGGTTCGTTCCATGGACTTGGCCCGAGCGCGACGAGTTACGCTCGCGGCGTGCGCGCGAAAAACTGTTCCAATACGCGGCTTTACTGCGAGCAACTGGAAAAGGGATGTCGCGCCATCGAATCGCACGAACAACTGACGCCACTGGGGCGCGCGGGCGAAACCGCGGCCTTCGGTTTGCGCATGAACGCCGGCTGGCCATTCGAGGAGTTTCGCCGCGTGACCGGTCACGATCTGCGCGAGCAATGGTTGGACGACATGCAGCGGCTGGCGGAGCGAGGTTGGGGATGCATTACCCCGCACGGCTTCCAACTGACCCGTGCCGGCTTGCGTTTTGCCGACGCGGCAGCGGAGTTTTTCCTCCGCTGAAACCGGCCATCGCCTGTTCGACTTGACTCCAACAGCCCGCCGGTCGGCTCCGTCTCTCTCGCGTATACAACTCGGATTCCGAAATAGCCATGGGGCGCGCCCCACGCCACCACGGGCGCAGAGGTTCGAGACGCGGATTCCGGCGTGGAATTTCCAGCCCAACCCACTCAATGCGTCAACCGCGACGCCATGGCGTAGATGATGAGCAACAGCCGGATGATGCCGAGGCCGAAGAAGAAGTAGCCGAACGAGCGGGCGATGCTCTTCAGGCGCAGCCATTCGTTCCTGAAGGACATTCATGGAAGCTAGTCTGCTGATCGTGAGTGTTTCAAATCAATGTTGCGACCAGCCGGCAATGATGCCGAGGAAGGTGAGCGTCATGACCGCCAGTGGCAGCGCCAGCCGCCATCGCGTGGTGACCCCGGGTTGAGCCAGCCGGTTCTCGCGCACGGCAAACAGAAATGCCACGACCACCATGACCAGACACGCGGCCGATACGGTCGCGGGAGCGAGTAGCGTGGTTGGTGTGGCAAGCGTTTTGGCGGCGATAGCCTGGGCGGTGTTAATGCCGTCCGGGTCGCGCAGCGCGCCGGGCAGGAAAGGCGCCCAGGTGACGAACTTCGCCAGTCCCTTGCTCGCATGGCCAAAGGAAATCACCACCGCCATCGGCAGGGCAATCTTTCGCAAAATTTCCCCCACGCTTCGCCGCTCGCCCAGCAAACGGACCAACCCGGCGAGCACCAGCCAAACGACGGCGGGCGCGACGACCAGCGCCCACAGCCATTCGAAGAAGCCTGCTGCGGTTTCGCCGGCACTGATCTGCGCGATGAGCCACTGCGGCGCCGCCAGAAAAATTTTCTCCGCCGCTTTCCACTCGGCGCAAAGCTCCCAGGTGACAAAGCCGGAAACCAACATCACGAACAACGTCACCGGCCAGGTGGCCAACGGCTCGCGCGCGTCCGACTTGGAGAACCACGGGCGGAGCAGCAGCCGCATGTTGTCCGGTTCGCAGGCTTTGAGGCACTGGCCGCACACGAGGCAGTCGCGATTGCTGTCGAGTTTCGGCGGATTGAGCAGGCTCGGGCAACTGCGCCCGTCGAGCCGGGTGCGGTTGCAGGCCTTGAGGCAGTCCCTGCCCGTGCATCCCGCGCAGACGTCAGCGGCACCAGCGCGGATCGCGAGCATCCCGCCGCGACCATAAGTGCCGAGCAACAGACCCACCGGACAGAAACCCCGGCAAAACGCGCGGTCCTTCCAGATCAAGCCGGTGATGGCCGCGAGCGCGAGCAGGCCGACGAGAAACCAAGCGGTGTAGGCCGGGGTGCGATGCAGTTGCGCCGCGGCCACGAGCAATTGCAGCAGCGCATACAGGCCGACGATGATGGCCCCGCGCGCAATCCAACGACCCAACACGCGCTGGCGAAGACCGAGCCGCCGGCCCAGCCGCTCGCTGAGGTTGCTGACCAGTTCCAGAGGGCAGACCATGCACCAAGCCCTTCCCAGCAGCACGGCGCCCCAAACCATCGCCGGCCACCAAAGTCCCCAAATCAGCAGCGTGACGAGGTTGCTCCGGGCATAGAGCTTGGGGTTCACTCCAGCCGGCGGATGAAGTCCCCACGCCAGAACCGCCAGCCCGACGAAGACGCAAAGCATGAGCGCTTGAAACAAGTAAGGAAAGGCGCGCCACCGGATGAACGACCGAAGCAGCGGAATACGCAGCAGGTTGAAACCTTCCGCCACAGGTGGCGGGCCGAAGGCCGCTGGCTTTTCGCAACCCACGTTTGAGGTCGTCATACTTTCCAAGATGAACAAGGCAAACCGACCAGCCAATGACCGCCGGATTACATTTCTGTCACCTCAAGCGCAGCGGAAGAAGGCCGATGTAGGATGCCCCTCGTCGGCACCAAGTCCGATGAGGGGCAGGACCGTGGGAACCACCCGGTCGCACAAACCCGTTGCTCAAGCAGCGGGATAAACCTGACGCGCCCGAAAGAAACGCTTTGGACTCTAAAACCGATAGCGCAGGCTCACGAAGGCTCCGTTAGCGTCGTAGTCGTTGACGTTGCCGTTGTTGTCCTCGCTATAGTCGTAGTAGGTGTAGCCCGCTCTCGCGGTGAGGTTTTTACTGAGCTTATAGGCCGCAGTGAGACCCGCCCAATAGTATTGGTTCTCCCAGTTGCCCTGGCCGGTGGTCATGCCGGCATTCACGCTGGCAGTGAGTTTTTCGCGGGAATAGGTCAGCACGCCGCTGAGCGTTTCATAAGAGCCGTCGAAGCGGTTGATCAGCGCTCCCAAATAGCCGGCATTCGGAAGCCCGGTGTAGGGGTCTGTGCCAATCGATGAGCTGTGATCTTTGGCCTTAGTCTCGGTGGTGATATCCTGCTTCATGTAGTTCAACGTCAGCGTCGTCCAGTTGGCAATCTGGAAGTCCAACGCGACGCCATAGCCATAGCGGTTGAAGTTGGCAGTTTCGTGGTTTCCGTAGAGTTCGTCATTGAAATCGTATTCCGAGGTCTCCCATTCCAGCACCGGGCGCACCGTGACGTAACGCACGGGTTTGATATCGAAGGTCAAGCTGGTGATGTGGGTTGCCTTGTCCCAGCCTTCGATGCGGCCTGGGTAATACATATTCGTTGTCGCCGCAGGCTCATACTCAGGATCGCCCGGTTTCTTGGACGCCCAATCTGCGTCCTCATTAACGTCTGCAGATACCTGCTTGAATTTGTACTTTAGATTCACGCCAAGAAACTTCCACGGATCGGAGCGGAGGTTTATTCCATAGTTGGCTTTTCTGTAATCCGTGTCCGCATCCCACAACCAATCGCCCTGTCCGGTCGTGGATTCGCCCGCCAGCCCGGCCGTCCAGATGGTGGCGTTCCAGTCGTAGTCGATGTTGCTTTGTTCGAAGTCGGCGGACAAGGTCACTCGCGTTTTAGGAAGCTGGGAAAAGGTGGCCCGCAGGCTTTCGGAAACGGACTGCTCAATAGTGTCCGTGTGGAAACGCCACACTTCCTCATTGGTTAGAGGATTGCCGTCGTTGCCGCTCGCCCCGGAGCCTTCTTCGTTGCGGACGGCGGCGCTGTCCGCGTCGCCATAGGTGTAGTTAAGACCGCCGAAGAATGTCATGTCATCGGAGGGGTGATAGGTGAGGTTAGCGGTGCCGACATGCCGTCCGAGCGTCCCGTCATGCGTGTTGTCGTTGAAGTTGATGGAATGTTCACTATCGTGGACGGCCCCGGCCGGTGTGCGGGCATCCACGTCGTAATTGTTGTTGTTGTCCGTGTTCTGGTACACGTAACCCAGGTGGAGAATCAATTTGTCCTGAAGGAGTCGCTTGGTGGCATCGAACCTTGTGGTCCACAGGGTGTGGTCAAGGAAGCTGTTGTAGAAGCGGTTGAAAACATAAGTTCCGTCGGTGTAATATCCGGGTTCCATGTGGTATTGAGTTCCGTCGAATTTTTCCCATTCCTGCCGGAGCCGGATGTCAAAGCCTCCGATGGTGTGATCAACGCCGAAGTAAATCCGATCCGAGGTGTAATCGAGTTCCCGCGAGAGCGGGTTATTCCACAGAATCCAGTTATTTCCCGGGGGTGTCTGTCTGACCCAGCCGCCCCAAGGCAGGTTTTGGTTGCCGTCCCGGCCCCGGCGCTCATAGCCTAACGTGAGCTTCGGCATATCGGGCAAGGCCAGAACTCCTTCGACCGAATACAGGCTGCGAGTGGTGTAGAGTTGTCGGGCGACATCGTCGGCGATGAGTGGCGTGAAAGAGGAGTCAGCAACGGTGCCGTCGTAGTAGTGCCGATAGGTGTCAGCCTTGAACTTGATGGAACCCACGTCCTTTTTGATCAAGTTCAAGTTAAACCCGTAGTCTCCCTCATACAGCGCACGACCGTCCATTTCGAAGGTCAAGCCTTTGTTGATTTGCCCTGCCCACCAGAATCTCTCCAAGCCGCCGGAGAACGGAGTGTCGAGCTGGTGTTGTTCTCGGAATCTGGCTTTGTCGCCATTGACGCCGACCCAGGTCCCGAGCAGGGAGAGGTCGAACTGGGGTTCGGACTCGGTTGCCGGTGCCGCTGCGGGAGTCTGCGGCTTTTCGCCGGCCCAGAGGATGCTCCAATTGGCGAGAAGGCAGACCACGGTCAGAGTGATTATCGTTTTTTTCATGGCGTTGAGTATCTTCCAGAGTTTTCAGTTGTAGTTTGCATGCTTGGTCGTTCCGTTCGCTTACTGGGTCCGCAGCTCCTTGCTGAAATTGGAGCCATGCACACCGCGGTGACAGCCGCTGCAGGTCGAGAGCTTGCCCGACGGGTCAAGGCTCTGTGGATTCAAGGCCCGGCGGTGCGCATAGTGGCCGATGCTTTGGAACTGGGTGCTGTAATGGCACTTGATGCAGAGGTTGTAGTCGCGTTCCTTGAGCATGCGGGTATTGATCGAGCCGTGCGGGTTGTGGCAGGCGCTGCAACCGTCATGCTCCACCGGCTCGTGCTCGAACACCCATGGCCCGCGTTGCTCCTGATGGCACTTGAAGCAGGTTTCGTTGGAGACCAGTTTAATGCCGGCCTTTTCCGGACTGTGAACCGCATGGCAATCATTGCAGGTCATGCGGCCTGATGCCACGGGATGGTTGTATTGGAGGGAGAACTCCGACCGGACCCGCTGGTGGCAGGTGTAACACATGGCCTCGTTGCCTTTGACAATCTTCGACTTTTCGCCGCCCGACTCCACGTGCAGACTTCCCGATCCGTGGCAGGACTGGCAGCCTTCCTGGTTGTTGGAGCCGTTTTTGATGAAGCGCATGCCGTGGCCGGTGCGCTTGAAGGTCCGGACCTGATCGGCGTGACATTCTTCACAAGATTTATTTTCCACATACTGCGCGCCGGGGATCAGGGCGGGAATCGTCACCGTGCTGTCCATCGTCGTGCAGGAAAGCGACAGCAGCAGCGCGCTACCAGCCGCAGCCCCGAGGAACATTAGGGATGTTGCCATTTTCCTGCGGCACTTTCGGGCGATGGAGTGCGCGGATGATGTGATTGCCGACACGACTGCGGAGGCCGCTTTGCGGGGTGTTGTTCTCATTAGATTAGTTGCCTTCATTGGACTGGTGGATTGACTGATAAAATGTTGCTTGGTGACTGCGATTTTCGGACCCGAGTGAAGCGGGTATTTGGGCAACTTGTGGCCAACCGCTCCACACTGTGAGCAAGATTGTAGCTGGGCTTCCGATCAAGAAGATGACAGTCGGATTACATTTCTGTAATCTTAGCGGCCGGCGGCGTGGCGACTTCAGCCGGGAATTTCAAGGTGACCGTGGTTCCCTGTCCCAACTGGCTTCGGATGGTGGCGACGCCTCCGTGCAGTCGCATGATGGACTGAACGATGGCCAGCCCCAGCCCGGTTCCACCCGGCGCATCCTCGACCCGGTAGAAGCGGTCGAAGATTTTGGGGAGATGCTCCGGCGCGATGCCGCTGCCCGTATCGCGGACGCTGAGTTCGACGCCCTGGTCCTCGCGGGCGCACACGGCGATGTGGATGTTTCCCTGGGCGCGGGTGTATCGGAGCGCGTTGCCGAGCAGGTTGCTGACGGCCCGCCGGAAGAGCATCGCGTCGCCCGTCAACCAGACATTCCCTTCGCAGATCACTTCCACGCCCCGTTCTTCCGCCAGCGCCTCGTAAAATTCCCGGACCGCTTCGATTTCCTTCCGCGCGTCAAACCGGACGCGTTGGATGGCCGCCTTTGGGTCATCGGCCCGCGCCACGAACAGCAAGCCGTCAATCATCCGGGACAGCCGCTCCAGTTCTTCCAGGCTGGACGCGAGAACTTGCTGATAATCTTCCGGGGTGCGGCTGCGGGCCAGAGACACCTCGGCTTCCCCGCGCAAATTGTTGATCGGGGTGCGCAAGGCATGCGCCAGGTCCCCCGAGAACTGCGCCAGGCGCGTGAAGGAATCCTCCAGCCGATCCAGCATGGCATTGAAGGCGGCGGCCAGTTCCACAAGTTCCACCGGCCACTGCGAGGCCGCAATCCGGTCATGCAGATGACTGGCGGTGACGTGTTGCGTGGTCTTCGTGATTTCGACCAGTGGCCGCAGACCCTTGCGTGCAACCCACACGCCCGCCAAAGCGGCCAGCACTGTCCCCAGTCCCAGCATGGCCAGCAGTTTGTGACGATAGTCAGCCAGCAGGGCGTTGCCGGTGGAAGCATCAAGCCCGATTTGCAGCACCCGGAACCTGTTCCCGGCAGCCCCAATTGTGACTCGGACCGACAACAAGAGGAACGACCCGTGATGGCGCAACGCTTGTGCGATGTGGTTCAGCGGTTCGTCGTCGGCTTCCATCGGGGCGGGAAAGCGCGAAACCGGCAGGAGGTCTTTCATGCCGGGAGTTTCGATCAGCGTCTGGCCTTGCAGGTCCAGGATCCGGATGTAGTATCTGAGTGGCTGGCTTGCCGAGGCTTCATGTTCCACTTCACTAACGAGCACCTCCGCCTTTTCCGGATGTTCGCGCAGCAGGAGCCGTAGCACCTCGATCTTGCTGGCCAGTAGCCCGTGTCTCGTGTGGTCGAGGTTGCGCTTCAGCGTCCAATAAAGGAACCCAGCCGATAGGACCAACAAGGCGAGGGTGGAGGCCACGTAAAGCAGCGTTAACCGCCGCGTGATGGACCAGGCGCGCGGTCGGCCCGGTGGCCCCACGGGACGAGCGACGACCTCAGCGTTCTTCGAGCACATAACCGGAGCCACGAATGGTGTGAATGAGTTTCCGCGGGAAGGCGTCGTCCATTTTCCGGCGCAACCGGCGCACCGCCACGTCCACCACGTTGGTGTCGCTGTCGAAATGCATGTCCCAGACCTGCTCGGCGATCAGCGTGCGGGACAGCACTTCCCCCTGCCGCCGCGCCAGCAGTGACAACAGTGCGAACTCTTTGGAAGTAAGCTCCAAGCGCTGGCCACCGCGCGTGGCTTTGTGGCGGATGAAGTCGAGTTCCAAGTCGGCCACCCGAAGGGTTTCCGGTTGGCGGCCGGGACCGCGGCGCAAGAGGGAGCGCACTCGCGCGAGCAACTCCGAAAACGCAAACGGTTTGACCAGATAATCATCCGCGCCCAGTTCCAGTCCCTTCACCCGGTCTGTCACCGTGTCCCGGGCCGTCAGGAACAGCGCGGGCGTCTGCTTGCCCGCCTGACGAATCGCCTTCAAGACTTCCCACCCGTCTCGCTCCGGCAGCATCACGTCGAGAACGATCAGGTCGTAGTCCTGCGTCAGTGCCAGATGCAAACCGTCATCGCCCCGGTTGGCCACGTCCACGACAAATCCGCTTTCCGAAAGGCCTTTCTGGAGGTAGGCCGCCGTCTTGCGCTCATCTTCGATAATCAGAATCCGCATGGCGCGAAGCTAGCAAGCACCCCGCATCAGGGCGAGAGACTTTGCGTAGGCGGTCCACGGCGCGGCGGCGCGCCGTTCGTGGGGGACGCGGGTCAATGCGCCAGCCGTGACGCCATGGCGTAGATGATCAGCAGCAGCAGGATCACGCCTAGGCCGAAGAAGAAGTAGCCGAACGAGCGGGCGATGCTCTTCCACCCTTCCCAATCGTCTTTGACGCGATGTTTCTCGAGGCCGCCCGGTTGTTTCACGAGGCGGTCATACCAGCGCCGACGGTCGTGTTGCATCTCCGTTTTGGAGATGCGACCGGAGAAGATGACGGTGTCCATCGGGAATTTCTCGATGCGGAAATGCGTGTTGAAGAAGTGGATCGAGAAGATGAAGCCCGCCGCGAGCAGCGCTTCGTCGGAATGGATGATGTGCGCGACATTGATCACCCAGCCGGGCATGAACCGGGTGAAGAATGCCGGATACCACAAGATGAGGCCGGACGTGCCGATGATGGCGACGCCCCAGAACACGGCGAAGTAATCGAACTTCTCCCAATACGTCCAGCGGTCGAACGAGGGCTTTTCGCCTTTGCCGAAGAACCATTTGTTGTGCGCCACGAAATCGCGCCAATCCTGGAACGTGGGCATCATCGAGTCCGGGCCGAACAGCACGCCCCAGAGCCGTTTCAGTTGCAGCCTGCCGCTGGCGGGGTCGCGCAAATTACTTCTGCCCTTCCAAGACTTGCCCACGAGCGAAGCGACATGCAGTCCGAAGTA
>CAYIOH010000090.1:0-10445 GCA_964364975.1 uncultured Bifidobacteriaceae bacterium | reverse complement strand
GACGAAGAAAACGGCGCGCACGGAGTGACGCGCCCTACCAGCCTACGCTCCCGAGCAGCCGGTTAAAAATTGACGCTGCCCTCGTGTTCCCGTAGCGTTCCCTGCGATTTCTTTAGGCAAAACATGATTGGTTTCATTTTCAAAAAAATCGTCGGGTCGAAGAACGAACGCGAAGTCAAGAAGCTTCGCCCGCTCGTCGCCAAAATCAACGAGATCGAGGCGGGCTTGCACGGACTTTCTGATGATGATCTCCGCCAGAAGACCGCCGATTGGAAGGCGCGGTTGTCGCCAATCCAGGACAAGGCCGAGTTGGCCGCCACGTTGAACGAAATTCTCCCCGAAGCGTTCGCGGTCGTGAAGAACACGTGCCGGCGCCTGACCGAGCGCAAGACCGACGTCATCGTGCGCGAACATCCGCTGCCGTGGGAAATGATTCCGTTCGACGTGCAACTCGTCGGCGGCATGGCGTTGCACAATGGAAAGATCGCGGAAATGGCCACCGGCGAAGGCAAAACCCTCGTCGCCACGCTGCCGGTTTACCTCAACGCGCTCACCGGTCGCGGCGTGCACGTCGTGACGGTGAATGATTACCTCGCGGCGCGCGATGGCGAGTGGATGGGCGCGGTCTATAAATTTCTCGGCCTTACGGTGGGATGCATTCTGCACGACCAGTCGCCGTCCATTCGCCGCGAGCAATACAATTGCGACATCACCTACGGCACGAACGCGGAGTTCGGCTTCGATTATCTGCGCGACAACGGCATGGCGACGCGCAAGGAGGAGCAGGTCCAACGCGGCCATTATTTCGCCATCGTGGACGAAGTGGACTCGATCCTGATTGATGAAGCCCGCACGCCGCTCATCATCAGCGGCCCGGCGGTCCACACGTTCGACGAGCAATACGGCCAATGGAAACCGCTCGTCGAATCCATCGTCCGCGCGCAGGAACGGCTGTGCGCCCGTATTCTTTCGGAGGCCGAATCGCTCCTGAAAAAACTTCGCCCCACCGACGGTTCGAATCCGCAAGACCCAGCCGCGCTCGAGAAGGAAATCGGTTTGTTGCTCTATCGCGTCAAACTCGGCCAGCCCAAATCCGAGGGCTTGATGAAGATTCTCGAAGACCCCGAGAACCTCAAGTTGATGAACCAGGCCGAGTTGCAATTGCACGCCGACCAGAAGAAGGTTGACCTCTACGCACAGAAGGAAGAACTGCTCTTCGCCATTGACGAGAAAAGTCACGAAGCTGACCTCAGCGAGAAGGGCCGCACTTTTCTCAGCCCGAAAGACCCCGACGCCTTCGTCCTGCCCGATTTGAGCACGGCGTTGCACGACATTGACGTGGGGCCGGAGCCGGACGCGCGCAAGCGCCTGGAGGCCAAGACGAAGTTGCAGGCCGAGTTCGAAGCGAAGGCGCAAAAAATTCACTCCATCTCGCAATTGCTCAAGGGCTATTGCCTTTACCAGAAGGACGTCGAGTACGTCGTGCAGGACAACAAGGTCATCATCGTGGACCAGCACACCGGCCGGTTGATGACGGGCCGCCGCTGGAGCGATGGCTTGCACCAGGCAGTCGAAGCCAAGGAAGGCGTCGAGATCGAACGCGAGACGCAAACGCTTGCCACCATCACAATTCAAAATTATTTCCGCCTCTACCAAAAGCTTGCGGGTATGACCGGCACGGCGGAAACCGAGGCGTCCGAATTTTTCGACATCTACAAACTCGGTGTGCTGGTGATTCCGACGAACCGGCCTCTCGTGCGCAAAGACGCCAACGATTCCGTCTATAAAACCAAGCGCGAGAAGTTCACCGCCGTCCTCAACGAAATCAAAACCGTCCACGCGGCGGGCCGCCCAATTCTCGTGGGCACAATATCGGTTGAGGTCAGCGAGCAGTTGTCGCGCATGTTGCAACGCGAAAAGCTCATTCACTCCGTCCTCAACGCGAAGTATCACCAGCAGGAAGCCGAGATCATCACCCGCGCCGGCCAACGCGGCTCGATCACCATCGCCACGAACATGGCAGGCCGCGGCACGGACATCAAACTGGGCCAGGGTGTCGCCGAGGCCGGTGGACTGCATGTGCTTGCCACGGAACGCCACGAGGCGCGGCGCATTGACCGCCAGTTACGCGGACGTTGCGCGCGGCAGGGCGACCCCGGCTCGTCGCACTTTTTCATCGCGCTCGAAGATGATTTGATGCGGTTGTTCGGCTCCGACCGCATCGTGAAATACATGGAGAAGATGGGGCTGGAGGAAGGGCAGGAACTGGAGCATCCGCTGCTAAACCGCTCCATCGGCCAGGCGCAAAAGCGCGTGGAGCAGCACAACTTCCAGATCCGCAAACGCACGCTCGAATACGACGACGTGATGAACAAACAGCGCGAAGTCATTTACGGCTTCCGCAACGAAATCATCCGCAGCGAAGACGTGCGCGACCGCCTCATGGACATCATGGAGGAAGTCGTCATCCAGAAAGTTGCGGAATTTACGAAGGAAGAATTCGACGCGAGTGAATGGCAGGTGCGGGCGTTGGCCGACTGGGTGAATCTGAATTTCCCGCTCGGCGTGCCGGAGGCGGAAATCGCCAAGGCCGCGCAATCCGGCACCGAAACGCCCGTGGCCGATTCAGTTTACGATGGACTCAGCCCCGCGCAATTTGCCGTCTGCAATTTCATCACCGACAGCATTCGCAAGGCGTACGAATTGAAAATCAGTTTTGAAGAGCCGGACAAGCTGACGGTTGTGGAGCGTTACACGATCTTGACCGCCATCGACAAGATGTGGCAGGAACACCTCTACGAGATGGACAGCCTGCGCTACAGCATCGGCCTGCGTGGATACGGCCAGCGCGACCCGCTCATCGAATACAAGGCCGAGGCCTACAAGATTTTCGACGAATTGATGGTCAACATCAAAACCGAGATCTGCCACAACATCTTCCGCAGCGCGTCGAGCCTAATGGCGTTTGAAAATTTCCTGCGCAACGTTCCGCAACAAACACTCCATCAATCCGCCAGTGCCTTCGGTGGCGGTGGTGCCACGAGCACGGGAACTTCCGGGGCGCAACAAAAGCCCAGCGACGTCGTCAGCGAAGCCGCCGCCGCCGTGGAAAAAGCCAAACCCGTCCGGACCGGTCCAAAAGTCGGCCGCAACGATCCTTGCCCCTGCGCCAGCGGCAAGAAATACAAGCATTGCTGCGGAAGGTAATGGCTTGCTTCACTTTTCCGTGTTCATTGGGTTTCATCCGAGTTAGATTGAAACGCAGATGCAGCCTGCAAGCACACAACCTGTTTGGGCGGTGACTCCGGCGAAGCTGGATGAGGCGGTTCGCCGCCTGGTGGGTGCGGCTCGTCCCAGGAAAATCATTTTGTTTGGCTCCCGCTCCCGCGATCGCGCCGACGAGGACAGCGACGTTGACTTGATGGTGGTCCGGGAGGAAGTCAAAGATCCCGCCGCCGAATCGGTGCGATTGCGGCGTTTGCTCAAGGACATCGTGATGGCGGTGGATTTGCTGGTGGTGAGCCGCAAGGAATTCGATTACTGGCGCGACACGCCGGGGAACGTTTTCTTCGAGGCCGCCGTCGAGGGCAAGGTTCTCTATGAAGCGGCTTGAGCAGGCCGGCAAATTCTTGCGCAAGGCGGCGGAGGATGAAGCCTTGTTGGACGCGGTCATCAGTGTCACGACGGTGAGCGATGAGATTTTCGGTTTTCACTGCCAGCAAGCCGCCGAGAAACTTCTCAAGGCCATGCTTTCAGCACAGGGGCTTCGTTTTCAAAAAACGCACGACTTGCAGGAGTTGATGACGCTGCTCGAAAACGCCGGGCACACCCTGCCGCCAGACCTGACGCGCGTGGATGAACTGACGCCCTTTGCCGTGCAGTGGCGCTACGACTATTTCGCACCGGCAACGCCATTCGACAGGAAGCAGGCGCGCGAATTGATCCGCCGCCTGCGCTCGCACGTGAGCGATTGCGTCACCGCGTTGGAACAAAAGCATGAGTGAACACGCAATCCACTTCGTGAAGAGCGCAGCCGTGGTCGGCCCGCACACGCTGAAGCTGCGGTTTGAAGATGAAACCGAGCAGGTGATCAACTTCGAGCCGGTTTTGCGCGGCCAGCTTTACGGCCCGTTGCGTGATTTGAAACTTTTCAATCAGGTTCGAATTGATCCTGAAGTTCACACCATCGTCTGGGCGAATGGCGCGGACTTCGATCCCGCAACGTTGCACGATTGGCCGGCTCATGGGCCACAACTGATCGAGTTAGCGAGAGGTTGGGAGCTTTGCCCGGCCTGAGAGGCGACCCTCAACACTCAACCTTCAACTCTCAACTGGCCTCGTCGTCGTCACCGCCGACTGCACTCCCAAAATATTTCTCGCATCGCCGGGCCGGGCGCTTATGATGGCCCGCGTCTGAGGCGAACCTGCTCCGGCAAACATCGGAAGGCTCGGCTCTTGGACGCTTGGAGACTATGGGCCGGAAACGACATGCGGAGTCGGGGTTAGATCGAAGCGGAGACAGGTTGTTTGAGCTTCCCTCAAAGGAAAGGTTTGTCCCTCGATGCCGCCAACGCCCGGCGACAGGCGTTTACCCTGGCCTCCGGTGTCTGATTTCTCAACGCTTCCGCCTCCGCTTGCAGCTATGGCGCGACCGCGCCGAAACGAAGTGGAGGCGGGCAACCCTCAACCCTCAACCATAAACTAACCATGCCCGACCCCACCCCAACTCCACCACCCGCGCCCGCGCCCAAAGGCAACCGTTCCACCCTCAATCAGGACTGGATCAACTCACTCAAGAACGCCGGGCAGATCGTTGCCGCCGCGCAAAAAGCCGAATACGCCCCGGTGTTTGCCACCGGCGGCATCACTGCCGACAAACTCACCGCCCTGGCCACCGACATTGCGGCGGCACTTGCCCTAGCTGGCGACGCCACCACCGCCCGTGCGACCTTGGAAGCCGCCGTCAAAAGCGTCATTGCCCGCCGCCGCGAGATTCAATTTGCCGCCGACGCCCAATGGCCCGCCGGCAACCCGGCCAACGCCGGCATCCGCCGCGAATTCAGACTCTCGCCCGACAAGGCGATGAAATGATAATGGCTTGCTCAGAATCTCAAATCAGGAATATCCAATCTGAAATCGAGCGGAGCGTGGTGCCGGCACCCACCACCCCGGGCAAATAAATCAAATTCAACCCACGCGAGCGGCCTTCGGAAACGGAGGCCGCAGTTTCTTGGTATCTGAATTGCCGCTATCGCTATTCTTCTGTAAAAATTCCTCATGCCGACCAAGTTTGACGAAGCGTTCGCACGGGTTGAAAAGCTCGTCGCTACGTTTGACGCCAACAAGGAGCGCTATCTTTCGGCGGATTATCAGGAGGCGGAAGTCCGCAAGGATTTCATTGATAAATTTTCCATCGCGCTGGGCTGGGATGTGAACCACGACGAGCAGACCAATCCCTACGCCCAAGAAGTCAAAGTTGAACGCAACGTCAACGAAGGCTCGTCCCGCAAAAAAGCTGACTACGCATTTTATCTCACGCCCAATTTTCGTGACGTGCGTTTTTATATCGAGGCCAAGCGGCCATCAAACGACTTCGCATCATCGGACAATTACCTGCAAGGCATCCGCTACGGCTGGTTTACTAAACGAACCTCGCCCTTTGCTGTGCTTACCAGCTTCGACGATTTCCATATTCTGGATTGCCGCCTCAAGCCGGACATCAACGACACGTTGAGCCGCGTGGTTGAACGCTTCACCTATACCGACTATGCCGACCGCGAAAAATTCGCCCGCATCTACTGGCTGTTTTCGCGTGAAGCGGTCGCCAGCGGCTCTTTGGAAAAATACGCTGAAGCGCATCCGACGCCCAAAGGTAAAAAATTCCAGCGCGGATTGTTCAAGGGTGGCGACACCAACCCGGACGAGGATTTTCTGGAAGAACTGGACGGCTACCGCCAGAAACTGGCGCAAGCCTTCAAGAAAAAGAATCTCGACCTTGACGGCGATCTGCTCACCGAAGTCACCCAGCGCACGTTGGATCGCCTTGTCTTCACACGCTTCCTTGAAGACAAGGGCATTGAGACGCCACAGGTGGAGAACTTCGGCAAGTCGGAAGGCGTCTGGGAGGATTTCATCAACGCCTCGCTCCGCCTCGACCGCAAATACAACGGCGTCGTCTATAAATGGCATCCGAAACTCGACGCGCCGGGTTTTGCGCCGGACGTCCAGGTCTTTTCCCGCATCTGCGAGGATTTGACCGATCCGACCTCGCCTTACAATTTCAACACCATCCCCATCCACATTTTGGGGAGCATTTACGAACGCTTTCTCGGCAAGGTCATTTCCGACAGCGCGCGGGTGGTGGAGAAGCCGGAAGTGCGCAAAGCCGGCGGCGTTTATTACACGCCGGAATACATCGTCCGCTACATTGTCGAAAACACCGTCGGCAAAATGATTGAGGGCAAAACCCCGGCGCAGATTGCGGAGATGAAATTTGCCGACATCGCTTGCGGCAGCGGTTCGTTTTTGCTGGGCGTTTATGATGTGCTGTTGCAATACCACTCGAAGTATTACGCCAACAATCCCGGCAAGATGAAAAAGGGCGACTGCGTGCGGCGCGACGGCTCGCTCCATCTCTCGCTCCAGAAAAAGCGCGACATTCTCGTCAACAACCTCTTTGGAGTGGACATTGACCGGCAGGCCGTAGAAGTGGCGCAGCTCTCACTCTACCTGAAATTGCTGGAAGATGAGACGGTCGGCTCGACGAGCGAATTCCAGACCGAGTTTCATTTTACGCTGCTTCCCTCTCTGGATAAAAATATTGTCTGCGGCAACTCGCTCATTGGCCCGGACATTTTGGACGGCGGCAAATTAAGCGTGGACGAGGAGAAGAAGCTCAACCCGATGGACTACGCGCAACGCTTCCCGCAGATTTTCCGCCGCAAAGTTTCCGGCGGCGAACTGCGGGACACGCCTGCCGCACCGCTGGACTACACCGTGCCGGGCGTGCCACTGCACGGCTCGTTCAGCTACAAGAAAACGAAAAAGACGAAAGCCGCGCCAGAAACGGAATACGAAGGCGGATTTGATGCGATTGTCGGCAATCCGCCTTACGTCCGTCCGCACAATCTTGAATCAAACGTAAAAGAGTATTTCTGGCAGCACTACAAAACATTCACCCATAAATCAGATTTGTATTGTAGTTTCATGGAGAACGCCACGCGACTCCTCAAGCCCGGCGGACTGTTTAGTTATATCGTCTCGCATGGCTGGTTGAGACTAAATAGCTTTCAAGAGCTTCGCCGGTTTGTCCTACACCATCATGTCATCCACGAACTGGTTGAGTTTCCCTACAATGTTTTTGCCGAAGCCCAAGTTGCGACCGCCGTGTTCGTCTTTGAAAAATCCACAGCTACACCAAAACATAAATTGCAGGTGATCGGCGCAACACCGACTTCCAATGGCGCTCTGTTCAAGGTTGCTCGTGAAATACCGCAGCAGACATTTCAGAAAACCTTCCAAAATGTTTTTGACACCAGCATTGCGCCCGAGACTGAAACGATTAAAGACAAAATGCGGCAAGGCACTTTGATTGGCTCAACTTTTGAAATCTGTTTCGGCCTCAAAACTGCCGACGACGACAAATTCCTTCACCACACGAAAGGATTGCACAAGGAAGACAGGCCGTTGTTGCGCGGAGACGACGTAAAGCGATACGAAATAAATTACAAAGGTGAATACGTTTGGTATGTGCCGAAGCGAATGCGCGCAAATCGGTCAACCGCACGTCCCGGAGAACCGCGCCGTTTTGAACAGCCAAAAGTTTTAGTCAAAGACACTTCATCGGACTTCGCCTGCACATACGAGCCGGGAGATTATTACGTCAAAGACGTTCTGATTGTGATTCCCAAGGAAGGCGTAGAACCAAACTGCGATTTGAAATTTGTGGCGGCGGTGATTAACTCCAAAGCCTTGCATTTTTATTACCGAACGACATTTCAAACAATTCACGTTCAGAACAGCGAACTTGCCAGCCTCCCGCTTCCCAAGATTAATTTTTCCAAGCCTGCCGACAACGCTCGGCACGACAAGCTGGTGGCGCTGGTTGACCAAATGCTGGCGGCCAAGAAAGCATTGCCGCAGGCGCAGAGCGAGCGGGACAAGGAATTTTACGAGAACAAATGCGCCACGCTAGATCGCCAGATTGACGCTCTGGTCTATGACCTCTACGACCTCACCGAAAAAGAAATCAAACTCGTGGAAGGAACATCATGAATCCAAAGCTGGAGAAGCAGGGCGAGTTGATTTAATCCGAATAAGCGAGTGCGGAATCCAGCAGCGTTCCAGGCCGCGACGAAACTGGCCAGACGTTCAGACGCCACCAATCCATTGGCCGTCATCCCAAACCGCTTTGATCGAGGTCGGGTTGCGCCGGTCAAATCGAGGTTTGCTTTTCGTGAGCCGGAAAGCTAAGGTTTGCGCGTATGAGCGCGGTTGAACTCGCCATCGAAAAAGTGAAAGCCCTGCCCGAGGCAAAGGCCAGAGTCCTGCTGGATTGGTTGGCGGGGCTTGACCGGCCCAACAAGCCGGCATCCGCCAAGGGGATCATGGCCGTGCGGGGGGTTGCGCGCAAATTCCACGCGCAGGCGCTGACCACGGACGAGTGGATGAAGATCCTGCGCGAGGGAGAGCAATAATGGCCTGGGTGGTGGATACCTGCCTGTTGATTGACCTGGCCATTGACGACCCCCAATTCTTTCCCGCCTCGGCACGGTTGCTGGATGGGAAACAGGCTGACGGTTTGGCGGTCTGTCCGATTTCCGTGGTGGAACTGGGTCCGGTTTTTGCCGGTCAACTCCCAACGGTCGAAGAGTTTCTTGAGAAGTTGAATATGCCGTGGCCGGAAGCATGGACATCAGCCGACACGCAAGCCGCATTTATTGCTTGGAACAGATATGTCGCCGGAAAGCGGCAAGGCATCATTGCCAAACGTCCGATTGCCGATGCCTTGATCGGTGCTTTCGCCATGCGCTTTCAAGGACTGTTGACGCGCAATAGCTCGGACTTTCGCCAACTGTTTCCGTCCCTGCCGATATTGGAACCGTAAGTCCGGGACGTATTGTTTGCCGCTCTGCGGGTGGACCCTGCGCCTCTCATACCCTGCCCATCCATTTGCGATCATCCCAAATGGTTTTGAGCGAGGTCAGGTTGCCGCCGGTCAAAGATGTTTCCGCTTGCAGGCACAACCGCTCACTCGCGCAACTTTGAATCCATGATGATCGTCACCGGCCCGTCGTTGGTGAGGGTCACGTCCATGTGCGCACCGAATTCGCCGGTTTGAACCGGCTTGCCAAGGTCTTGCGTCAGGCGCGCGATGAATTTTTCGTAGAGCGGCACGGCGAGTTCCGGTCGCGCGGCGCGGGTGTAGGACGGACGATTTCCCTTTTTCGTGCTGGCGAACAAGGTGAACTGGCTGATGAGCAGGATGTCGCCGCCGGCTTCCTGCACCGAGAGGTTCATCACACCGGAGTCGTCGTTGAAGATTCGGAGGCGGACAATTTTCCCACTTAACCACTCGATGTCTTCGGCGGTGTCGGCGTCCTCAACGCCGAGCAGAACCACCAAGCCCGGGTCAATCGCGCCCTTGACGCTGCCCGCGATGGTGACTTTGGCTTCGGCGACCCGTTGGATGACGGCGCGCATGGTCCCCGCGCGGTCAGTGGTGGGACTTGGGCAAACAGCCGAACTTCGCGAACGCGACCACGTAAACCACCAAGCCAGCGATCAAAAGCCAGAGACTGCCCTTGACCGCCAGCAAAATACCCCAGCCCAAAATCAAACCAATGATCAAATACACCAAGACGGCCGAAAAAAGCTTCATAGAGGTCATGTTACGGGCGAGCGTGCGCGTTGCAAGCCATCTTCAAACCAGATGCCGTGCTTGGCGTTTGGGCGACGCCGACTTGTGGCGGGTCGGCGTCGGTTCCTCATCGGGTATAAAATCGCGGAGGAAAACCGGCTTGTCGCGCCGCCCGCCGCGTTGGTAATCGCGCCAAAGCGCTTCGGCCACGGCGTGCGTGTCGCGTTTCAATTCGTAGGTCAGAAACTCAAACAGTAGTTCCATCAACCGCACCAGGGCGATGCTGTCCGTGCGGCCCACGCGCCCGTGCAACCACTCGCTCCAGCGCAGAAATGCGGCGAACGGGGAACTGGCGGCCGAGACGCCACCAGAACTTACAGGCCGGGAGGCCTGCGCTACCTCGCCCCAAATCATTGAGGTGGTCTCGACAAAATTCCCGCTGTTGCCCACCAGATCCCAATAGCGTGCGAAGCGGCGCAGTTTTTGCATCGTGGCGAATTCAATCAACCGGTTTTGCAAGATTTCGTACGGTGGATGCGGATTGTAGGTCATCTGCCACTCCGCGTCGTGACGCACAATGGGCGTG
>CAYIOH010000089.1:0-10455 GCA_964364975.1 uncultured Bifidobacteriaceae bacterium | reverse complement strand
GGAGGAGAGGGCTGGGGAGAGGAGGAACGTTTACTCGAATGCCCCTCTCTCCGGCTCTCTCCCCGCTCGTGCCTCGCGGGGAGAGAGAGCATTCTTGTGTTCGGTTGGTACTCCTGACCGCCACTTCCGGTCGCACCCGTGCAATGGGGTTCAGCGCGAATCTCTCGTTTTGCCGGACGCGGCAAACGGATTCTTCCGTCTGGACGCCGTCGTCGGATTTTTCGGGAGAAACAGGGGACTGACGAAAAGATAAATCCAGCCGAGCACGAAATGTCCGCCCGCCACGAAACCCAGCCCCACCAGATCCAACACACCGAAATCGTAGAGCAATATCCCAACCGCCAGCAGCAGCGCGCCCGGCATCAGCGCGGCGCCGGCCAGCCGGCAACCTTCGCGCAATCTCAAATCACGGTTGGCGAAGAAGGCGACCAGCCAGACCGGCACGGTGTAAATGGTCGCCAGCGCGTACCAGACCAGCAGCAATCCGACGACGACCGCCGCCGCGGCGCCGGCCAGCAGCGCCGGTTGCCAGGCCCCCCACCACGGCTTCAGTTCCTTGCGGTTGAACGCGACGATCCATTTCGCCGGATACCGCGCCTCGCTGTAGCCCAACAGCGATTGCAGGTGGAAAGTTTCCCGTCCGAACTCGACCTGCACGTGCGCCGGCGAGCGCCGGTCGCTGGCGTGTTCCAAATCCACGCTGAACGCCAGAAAAGTTCCCTCCGCCAGCAGTTGCGACGATGCGCCACGCCAATCCAGTTTGCCGAAATGGATTTCCCCCTCGTCCGGCAACCGCTCGATCGCGTCGCGTACCGTGGGACACCAGCCGTCATGCAAAAACCACACGACCGCAGCCGCCACCACGAACGCAACGAGCAATTGCACCACAAACAACCGCCCTCCCGTGACGCGGGCGAACGCCGCCACGCCCCGCGGCGTCAGCGGCTCCCAGGCGAATGGTCGTGTCTCCGGCTCGGTCATGCTGTCGTTGGAATCCGGCGTTGGAGTCCAGCCTTCAGGCTGTCCCACGCGTTATGCTCGAACCCCAACACGCTAAAGCGTGAACTCCAACTCTGCCAAGCGCGGAATCCGGCGTTCCTACTCTGCCGGCTTTTGAGCGGCCGGCGGCGGTTGCTGTGGCTGCTCTGGTGGCGGTGTGTGGACGATCGGCAGCGGGTAGCGCAGCTTCATCACATCGTCCACGAGCACCTCGACGAAGTACGTGCCCGCCGTCTTGAACTCAATCTGCTGCAACAGCGTCACATTCGTCGCGCTCAACGCCGCGTCCTTCAACGCAAACTTCACTTCGCCCTTGCGCAACACGGTCATCTGGTCCGGCGCGATGAGCCGGACGCTTTCCGTGAACTGGCCCACCCCGGCGGCCCAACGGTTGAACACGCACAACCGCAGTGCCACCACCGGCAGCTTCGGCACGCGGATGAAATTGATGACGCCGATGAGGAAAAAGTTTCCGTTCACTTCCTGGCGGATTTCCTCGCACACGAGCGAGCATTGCAGGTCGGGGAGAATTCGGGTGGCGTTCATATTGGCAATTTGCAGATCAAAATCGTTTCTTGCAGCGTGTTGCGTTTTGCGTGTTGCGTCAAGAACCGTGGCGGCGATCTCAGTTGCTTGACGCAACACGAAACACGCACTACGTCTCCATCTCCGCCGCCCGCACCGTATTCTGCATCAGCATCGCAATCGTCATCGGGCCGACGCCGCCGGGGTTGGGCGTGATTTTTCCGGCGATGGGCTGCACCTTGGTGAAGTCCACGTCGCCAACCAGCCGCGAGCCGCTTTTCGCGCCCGGATCATTCACGCGGTTCACGCCCACGTCAATCACCACCGCGCCGGGTTTCACCATGTCCGCCTTCACAAACTCCGGCACGCCCATCGCCGCGATCAAAATGTCCGCGCGGCGGCAGTGCGCCTTGATGTCGCGCGTGGCTGAGTGGCAGATCGTCACCGTGGCGTTCGCGTGTTTCTCTTTCTGGCAGAGCATCGCGGCCATCGGTTTGCCGACGATGTTGCCGCGACCGAGCACCACCACTTCCGCGCCGTCCATTTTCACGTTCGAGCGCGCCAGCAATTCACGGATGCCCGCCGGCGTGCATGGCTGAAAACCGCTCGCGTCGCCAAGCATCAGCTTGCCGACGTTCACCGGATGAAAACCATCCACGTCCTTTTGCGGCAGCACGGTCGCATAAACCGTGGCCTGATTGATTTGCCGCGGCAACGGCGCTTGCACGAGAATCCCGTGCAACCGCGCGTCCGCGTTCAGCCGCGCGAGCAACGCGAGCAAATCCTTTTCGCTGGTGGTTTCCGGCAGGACGTGCATTTCGGAAAAGATTCCCAGCTCGGCGCAGGCCTTTTCTTTGCGGCCCACGTAAACCTTCGACGCCGGGTCCTCGCCCACGCGCACGAACGCGAGGCCCGGTTGGACACCGCGGACCTTGAGCGCGGCGATGCGTTGCGTGAGTTCGCCGAGGATTTGCGCGGCGATGGCGCGTCCGTCAATGAGGTTGTTGAGTGACATTAAACACTTGGCGCGGGCAGGGCGCGTCGCTCCGCGCGCGCCGCGTTTGAATTTTGTCCGGGAACGGCGCGCACGGAGTAACGCGTCCTACCTTGAACGTGCGGGCGTTCGTGGGTTATTAAAATCGCTGGAAACATCCCTCGCCCCCGCATGGCTTTATTGAACCACCTGAATGCGCTGAATGGTGATGACCGGCGTGTTTCTCCAGCGTTCGTCCAGGCCTTCCTCGCCCGTCACGATGATGCGGAGGCCCTTGTAGCGCCGCAGGTCGAGGTTGGTCGAACTGGTGTAAAGGTAATTCACCGTCCGGCCCGAATCGGGATCCACCAGCGCAAACTTCGTCGGGGCTTGAATGCTCCACGTGCCTTTCACAATGCCTTCGTGTTGCACGATTCGCAGGGGCGGCGGTTCTTCCACCGCGGGCGGCGCGGGCTCGGGTTCGGGCGCAGGCGTAACGGCGGCTGGCGCCGGTGCCGGTGCGGGGGCCGGGGCTGGCGTTTCGGTGGTCGTCGCCGCAACGGCGGGCGGTTCAGGAACGACCGCCGGCGTGGGTGCGGGTTCGGTCACCGGCGGCGCGATGGAGACAATGGGCGGCACCGCGGCAGGTGTGCCTTCCTGTTTCAAATACATTGCGGCTACAAAGGCGTAAGCATCCGCCGGCGATTCGATTTCAATCCAATTGCCCTTGGTCGAGATTTCTTTCACCGGCGCGCCTCGTTCGAGCACCCCGACGATGCTGTAATTTTCACCCGGGCCGGTGCGGACATTGAGCTTCCTGGGCAAAACGACTTTGTTCGTGGCGTCAATGTATGAGGCGTGAACCCACACGTGAACATCCGGCGGAATACCAATCTTCGCCCACTGCGTCGGCTCGCCGGCTTTGGGTTTCTCCCGGATGACTTGTTCAATCACCGTCACACTGTCGCCCGAGTTCAAGCGCTTGACGACTTCGCTGAACATTGTGGCTTTGCCGCGGAGGTTTACGTTGTTGCCGGTGATTTTCGCCGGCCCGGGCGACAGGGAAACCGGTTTTTCATCCAGCGCCGGTTGCGGCGCGGCGGGTGCGGGCTTCGCAGCCTTGGCGGCTTGTTTCTTTTCCGGTTTTGCCGTCGCCCTCGGTGCGGTTGCCGGCGCCGGGGCGGCGACGGCAGGGGCCGGCGCGGGCGCGGGCGCGGCGGGAGGAGGATTCGTCACTTGTTGCGCGAGCGCGCCCGTTGTCAGCATCGCGCCAAGGATCAGCCAAACATTCGTTTTCATAGGTCAGGAAAGTAGAGTTTTAATCTCGGTTTGTGTCAATGTCCGCCATCGGCCCGGTTTCAATTCAGCCAGTTTGATTTTTCCAATCTGCGTCCGCACGAGCCGCTTGACCTTCAGTCCCTGCGACTCAAACAGCCGCCGCACTTCGCGGTTTTTGCCCTCGGCCAGTTCCAGTTCCGCGACGCTTTGCGCTTTGCCCTCGGTCACGAGCCACGCGCGCTCGGCCTTGAGCTTTTCGCCCTCGTGCCACACGCCGCTCGTGAACTGCCGGAGCATCGCCGCGTCCACGCGCCCCTCAACCGTGGCCAGATACTTCTTCCGCACGCCATAGCGGGGGTGGGTCAGCCGCAGGGCGAATTCTCCATCATTGGTCAGGAAAAGCAATCCCTCACTGGCGAAATCCAGCCGACCCACCGAATAAACGTTTTGCCACTCTTTCGGCAGCAATTCGTAAATCGTCGCGCGCCCGTGCTCGTCCGCGCGCGAACAGACGCAACCGCGCGGTTTGTGCAGGGCCAGGTAGAGCTTGCGTTGGGCGCGGACGGGCTGGCCATCCACGCTCACCTGGTCGTGATCGGGGTCAACTTTCGTGCCGAGCAGTCGAACCGGCTTGCCGTTCACCTCGACGCGCCCGGCCAGGATGAGTTGCTCGCCGGCGCGGCGCGACGCCACGCCCGCTTCAGCGAGGAATTTTTGCAAACGAACCACGAGAAGTGCCGGGTGCCGAGTGCCGAGTGACGAGAAACGGGAACTCCTGTCACCCGCCACTCGTCACCCGTCACCCGTTACACGTCCGGTTTGGTTTTGCGCAGGCCGGTGATGCGGTCGCCGTCCTTCCACTGCCCGCGCTTCTTGAGAATTTCGACGCGCTCGAAGCGTTTGAGGACATTACGCTTGCCGCCCAACTTGGCCGCCGCGCGCAGACTACGATGCTGTGACATAAAATTCTTTTTGGTTAAAAGGTTCGCCGCTTTTGGTTCGAAGCGGACGGGGTATGTAGCAGGTCGGCGGGCGGATGCCAATGGCTATTTTTGCCAGGTGAGGGGATTCAACTTGCCTTTGCCCGCCACGACTCAAGACTCATCGCGCAAAACAGATATGGCCACCGATTTGAAAGCCGTCGCCAGCTCGCTGGGTCTGGAAAAGTTCCAGCGCCACATTTTCCTGTGCGCGGAGCCGACCGAGGCGAAATGCTGCGCGCGCGAATCGGGTGTGGCGTCGTGGGAGTTTCTGAAACGGCGGCTGAAGGAACTGGGACTGGTAGGCGCGAACCCCGACATCCGATGCCGGGGTGAACCGCTCGTCTATCGCAGCAAGGCCAATTGCCTGCGGGTTTGCACGCAGGGGCCGATCGCCGTCGTCTATCCGGAGGGCGTGTGGTATCACTCATGCACGCCCGAAGCCTTGGAGCGGATTATTCAGGAGCATCTGATTGGCGGTAAAGTGGTCGAGGAACTTGCCTTTGCGAAAAATCCACTGGGCAGCAGTTTGGCGCCAAGGTCAATCCAATGCTTTTGACCGGAACGAGACAACTGGGTTTTGGGGAGAGCAGCGTCTCGCGTGGGGGTGAGTTGGTCTAACGCCAGTGATCTTGATAGGCGGCATCTTCACCACTTCCCATACTGCGTCACGACCCACGGATTCATCCGATGATAGTAATAATCGTAGTTAGCGAGCCACGGAGTCGCCACAAGGAAATAGAAGGCCCAGACCGCAGCCGCACCCAGTAAAGGAAACACGACTGCCTTCAAAAGGATGTTGTCCGATTCCGGTGTGGCGTCCTTGGCCAGTGGCAAGGCTTTCCTGCGCCTCCGCCCGATGATACCGCCTACGGCCTGGCCAGGGAAACAGCCGAGCGCCGCTCCAACCAGGAGCGTTGACACGGACGTGTCCAAAAAGTCCGTTTTGGCTGAGTAAAACAAAAGGCAGGCGACACCGAATAAGGGCCCGGTAAGGCGTGGCGTGAGGAGAATACTGCCGAAGGCCACGAAGAGGATGATCGCCAACATGGGGTTGGTGGGGCAAAACAGTATCAGAGTGTGAAACAGCTTCAAACCGACGCCAACTACGGCTCCCCATTTGAGTCCGGCTTTCGCATAACTCCAGACTGGCTCGTATAACACTCTGAGCTGGAAATGGCCCTTGGCAAACTGAGCAAGAGGTGCACTGGTCTTGTTCCACTTACCATCCTTGGCCTTGGCGTGAACATCAACCATGGTGCCCGAGTTGAACAATCCTGCAAGAATTCCGGCGCGCAGCGAGGCGACAAAGTGCTCCTTGTCATATAGTCGCTGCTGCCCACTGCGCGTTTGAGCGGCAATAAACCAATCTCTGGTCCTTTGCAGGGATTCGACGTTGGTGTGGGAGGACTCAGCGGGGAGGTGTTCGGACAGACCGCTAGTCGGCGCAGAGAATGTCTGAGCACGCGCGCCAGTGCTACCAGCATCCGCGCCGTGTACTTCGGCTTGCTCGATGGTGACAGGAAAGAGCCCCATGCGCTCCACTTCTTTCATCGCTGCCACTTTACTCGGAGCCTGTATGACGCCAGAGGCTTTCTCTCCCGTTTTTGACCGTGCGGTATAATTGAAGTGTGCCATGTGGTGCGTAGTGCCGCCTCGATTAGAAATCTTTTGGTGACACTACAAATTCGGCAAAGATGTTTCCGTTCCTGTCTCGGTAGCAGTAATGCAGCTCAACTTGTTCCTTGCGTAAACCTGCCATCTGTGGACTGGTCCTGTAATCATTGATCAGTAGAGGCTTCATGGTGCTAATAAACTTGGCTGCATCAGTATCGCGACGGGGTACGTTGAAGAGGGTATAAAAGTATGTCAGGCGCTTCCCCGGCTCCGCCATTATCCTATCCAGGCGTGTCTCGCTGTCAATCTGCACCGGCAGGGTCGCGTTGTGCTTCTTGGCAATCTCGACAAGAGCTTGGTCAACTGTGGAATCGCTGCGCTGAAACATCGACACAATGGCCCAGACCAAAGCTGCGCAAATCAGGATAGCGATAAAGTTGGCAACGGGTGAGATGCTCATTTTCATGTCAAGCGGACGTTTCTGGGCACCCCCGTCAGTGCTATCAGCATCCGCGCCGGGTTCTTTGACTTGGTCGATGGTGACGGGAAAGCTTCCCATCCGCTCGATTTCTTTGATGGCCTCGGCTTTACTGCGCGCCTTCAAACTGCCGGAGGTTTTCTCTCCAGCCCTTGATCGCGCGGTGTATGTGAAATGTGGCATACGGGGCTTTGCCGCCTAGCAGATATTCGAGAGCAAGTTGCGGTCTATCGCGAATGTCATAATGGGGTTCTATTTCAGGCCTCCTTCCGTGTCAACAAGGGTCTATAGATTTTTTGCGCATGAATATTGAACCGGGAAATACCGCATCCGCCTTCGCCGGACTTCGGCGCGCGGAGTCCGCTGGATCAGGTGGGTTGAGAGACGACTTCGAATACGCTACCGGTGGCGATTTCCACGAAGCGCGCGTAATCCACACGGGAAGATCGCGAGCAGCCTTCGGCAACGTTGGAGGAAATCGAGACGGCGGCGCGGCGCATCTGGTTGGTGAGGCCGAAGCGTTCTGCGTCGGGAAAATGACGGGTGAGGGTGTAAACCAAGTCGGCGAAAGCGATGGCTTCATGCCAAGTTTCGAGTTTTTCAAAGTTGAACATGGTTCGGAGAGGTTGAGGATTGAAGGTTGAGAGTTGAGTGAACGCGGACGTTTTACGCCCTCAACCCTCAACCTTCAACTCTCAACTCGCAGTTCGATTGCGGTGCGGAGTCCGCTGGACGGGTGAGAGGGAAGCTGGTTCTGGGTTTTCACAAACGCAGCTATGGCAGCTACGGCAGTTACGTGGGGGATGGGCGTGAAATGCGGCGCGCAGGTTTTCCGAATAAGAGTTTGACACGCTCCGGTAAAAAACTACCTTAAACCCACATATTCGTTATGGCTGAAAATATTCCGAACGTCCCGAGCGGCGCGGTGCCCCCGAAAAAGGAAACCGGCAAGGTCCAACCCAAGAAAGAAACCGTCCGGATCAATCTGCCGCCCAAACCTTCGGCGGCCCCGACCATCAAACTGCCGACGCTTCCGCCCGGCGGCCCCACCGGAGCGACCTCCGCGCCGATGGCCCCGGCCGCGCCCACGACTGCGGCCGCGGCCCCCACCGCGCTGCGCGCCGCGGCCGCGCCCATGGCCCAACGCACGGCGGCGCCCGTTGCACCGAGATCGGTCCCGGCCGCGGCAGCGACCACCCTCGGCACGTTGGACACCGTTCTGGCCATCGCCGCAGCCGTGGTTGGCTTGGTGGCGGCGGGCAGCACGCTTTACCTCATCTTTGGCATCCCCACGCAGTAACGCCGGACTTGCCGGAAAATTTGTCGTTGTCGAAAATATCAATCTTGTTTCACCTATGGCAGCCAACATCGTGACTTTGACGCAGGAAAACTTTGCATCCGAAGTGCTCCAATCCCCGACGCCGGTGCTCGTTGATTTCTGGGCCGAGTGGTGCGGTCCCTGCAAAATGATCGCTCCGGTCCTCAGCGAACTCGCCGACGAATACGCCGGCCGGGCCAAAATCGGCAAGGTGAACATTGACGAGCATCAGGGTCTGGCCGCTGAATACGGCGTGCGCGCCATTCCCACGTTGCTGGTGTTTCACAAGGGCCAGGTGACCGAGCAACTGGTGGGCGCGCGCAGCAAACGCGACCTCAAGGCCAGCCTCGACGGCGTCACGGCCTGACCGGCGGCGGAGCGCCATGCCGCTCATCGTCACGCCCGGTCAATTCGCCCAGCGCGCGGAATTTTACCATCAACTCGCGCAACTCACGTCGGCCGGCATCGGCCTGCCGCGCGCGCTGGAACAACTCCAACGCCATCCGCCCGCCCGCTCGTTCCGGGGGCCGATCCGGCGCCTGCTCCAGCACATCAACGCCGGGAACACCTTCACTGAATCGCTGCAACTCACGGGTGGCTGGCTGCCCGCGTTCGACATCGCCTTGCTCGACGCCGGCGAACACAGCGGCCGGTTGGACGCGTGTTTCAAGTTGCTGGCCGATTACTACAACGACCGCGCCCGCATCACGCGCCAGATGGTCGCCGATCTCGCTTACCCGGTGGCGCTGCTGCATCTGGCGATTTTCATTTTTCCCTTCGCGAAATTTTTCATGTCCGGGAACCTGTCCGCCTACCTCGCGCAAACCTTCGGCGTGCTGCTTCCCCTTTACGCCGTCGTTGTGGCGATGATTTACGCCGGGCAAAGCAAGCATGGCGAACGCTGGCGCGCGTGGGTGGAAGCCATCCTGCATCCCATTCCTATGCTGGGAACCGGGCGGCACTACCTGGCGTTGTCGCGGCTCGCCGCCGCGCTCGAAGCGCTCATCAACGCCGGCGTGACGATCATCGAAGCGTGGGGACTGGCGGCCACCGCGAGCGGTTCGCCGGCGTTGCGCCGCGCGGTCCACGCGTGGAAACCCCGATTGGGCGCGGGCGAGACGCCCGCCGAAGTCGTCCGCGCGTGTCCCCGATTTCCGGAAACGTTCGCCAACTTATACAGCAGCGGTGAAATCAGCGGCAAACTCGACGAAACCATGCGCCAGTTGCGGCGCATCTATCAGGAGGAAGGCACACGCAAACTGCACGCCGTGGCGCAATGGGTGCCGCGCTTCATCTATCTGGCGGTGGCGCTGATGATCGCCTACCGCGTCGTGCAGTTCTGGACCGGCTACTTCAAACAAGTTCAGGACGCGGGCGGGTTCTAATTCCGGTTTTGCTTCAGCCGCAACTCGCGAATAAATTCCCACCCATGACGCTTGCCGAACTCCTCACGGACGAAGAACTCCGCCGGCGCGAATTCCCCGTGGCGCAAGATAAAATCTATCTCGCGCACGCAGGTGATTGCCCGTTGCCGCGGCGCGTCGCACAGGCGATTGCCGATTACGCGCAGCAAGCGACCCAGAGCGACCAGGAAACCGTGATCTTTCCGGCGGCGCTGAGCGAGGGGCGCAAGGTGGCGGCGCACTTGCTGAATTGTCAGCCGGACGAGGTCGCGTTCGTCGGGCCGACGTCGCTGGGGCTTAGTTTCATCGCCAGCGGACTCAAGTTCCGTCGAAGCGACAACGTGCTGATCTACCACGACGATTATCCCGCGAACGTTTATCCGTGGATGGCGCTGGCCGAGCAAGGTGTTGAGGTGCGCCTGCTCAACACGCGCGGGTTGGGGGTGATCCGGCCCAAGGACGTGGTGGGCCAGGTGGATGAAAACACGCGGCTCGTCGCGCTGGCGTCGTGTCATTTCATCAGCGGCTTCCGCCTTGACCATGCGGCCATCGGAAAATATCTGCGCGAACGGAAAATTCTTTTCTGCCTGGACGCCATCCAGACGCTCGGCGCGTTTCCGACGACGGTCGAACACGTGGATTTTCTCGCAGCGGACGCGCACAAGTGGCTGCTCGGTCCGTGCGGCGCGGGGTTGCTCTACGTCCGGCGCGAACTTCAGGAGCGCGTCAACCCGCCGGTTCACGGCTGGCACAACGTGCGTTGCCCGGATTTCGTCGCGCAGGAACAAATCGTGTATCGCAGCGGCTCAAAAAAATTTGCGGCCGGCTCGCAGAATCTGCTGGGCCTCGTCGGGCTGAAGACGGCGATGGAACTCATCCTCGAA
>CAYIOH010000088.1:0-10564 GCA_964364975.1 uncultured Bifidobacteriaceae bacterium | reverse complement strand
GTTCTAGTCATTAAAAATGACGAACTAATCGTACCTATGGATTTCAAGATTGGAAGGAACTGGGGAGAACTAGAAGATTATCATGTGTGAGTTATCGGGCGCCAACAGAGAGGCCGATCACAGTCATAGTTTGGATGTATACCAAACTTCGCTGTCTTCGCACCGGCCGCGAGCAATCGCTTGTGCAACTCCGAGTCGTCAGTCGAATAGATAACGTCGCCAGCGGAAAATATTGGATTCAACCCGCCAGCGAAACCGCAAGTCAGCACAAGCTTTGGCGAATTGTTGGCGAGAAATTCGCGCACGGATTCCTCGGCGTTTTGGCGTCCGATGCCGGTGAGAAGAATTGAAACACCCGAGTTGCCTACCGTGACTCTCTTAAATGGGGTGGCTTCTTCTTTGAGCGCGAAACAAATGAGAACAGACATCTGGTCAATTTGGAAACGGTAGTTGCTGATAATAAACCGGCCAACTGCCTTGATCCCGCACTTGCGCGTGCCGATCCCATTGGCCTTGAGCATAGAACAAATGGATGACGCCGTTCAGTAGCGCAACTTGAGGCCGCTCAGAGGTAAGTCCATCTTTGGCACGATCTGTCACTTTTAGCGGTTTGCTCCATGTCTTTCCACCGTCCTTGATTGTAGCATAGTAAATATCGGAAGAATGGCCCGGTTGATTCGATTCCTCGCTCTGCCAAACGACTACAATTTTATCTCCTTTAACCGTCATGCTGGGCCAATAGGAAAAGAGCAATCCCTTCGATAGGATTATGTCTTTGTGCCAAGCCGAATCGGAATCTTTTCGCCGGCAATACGCCACTTCGAAGTTTCCGGCATATGGCCTGTCAATGTTGAGTCTCCATTTCTCATGGCGACGGTCGAGCCAACAGAAGTGAACCGTGTCATTCTCCGCCACCGCACCGCCTCCTCTGCGGCCGGCAAATGTTTTGGTTAGGAACTTTGGCTCGCTCCATGCCCCGCCTGTCACCGGTTTTTCGGAAAACCATATTCCTCCTCCGGTCATTCCGAAATAATAGCAATAACCTTTGGTGCGGCACATCTCTGGTTCACCTGCATCCCATTCCGCTACTTTTTCCATCTGCCAAGACTTTCCAAAATCCGTTGAATGAAAAACGCCGCTGCGCGATGGGCCATCCGATATGGTTTTGGGCGGAATAATGGTTTTGGTTCTCAATGAAAATGGGATACAGGCTTCCGACCCGATGAGTATGCCTTTGCCAAAACCCGGATAATCGCGGTTTGCTTTAAGCTTAAGACCGATTATCGCTGGGTAGTTTAACGTCACGCTAGGACCAGTTTTTCCCAAGAGAGATTCTTGATCCCGCGTCCATGTTCTTTCAGCGTCAATGCGAATCCGGCCATCAGCGGCCATGTGGATGAAAACCGCTCCCATATGTAACTGATTGCTTTCAATATAACCTCGCTCGAACATGATTCTATCGTTGGCTTCATCAAAAGCTGGACAAGGGAAAGCGCAGTCGCCAGGAACATCTGAAATCGGAATTTGAGTCCAAGAATTGCTGGAATCGTTGTTGCGAATCATTAGGGAGCACGTCGAAGATTTACTTGAGTAATCATATCGGTCTTGCATCAGCATTAATGTATCGTGCCATTTATACAAATCGCCGCCGCCTAAATCGGCGCTTTGAGTACCAGTTACAGCAATTGGTTGCGACCAGCCTTGATCAAGCGGAATCAGTCGCCTGGTACTCACGCGGCTGACCAAAAACGCGACGAGCCCGACCAGAAGCACCAAGAGGAAAATCGTGCCCTTATCGAGTTTCATCGGGTTTGTGTGCTATTCATACAAGTTCTCAAGTCTCAATGACAATGTTCATCCCCTGGCTTTCACTTGATTCCTGCCAGCCGTTCTTTCCAGATCCGGTAAAGTTCCACTGTCGCGCGCACGTCGCGCAGGCAATATTCGGCGATTTCGCGATACTTGCCTTCAGCCAGCAGCGCGTTGACATCCATTCCGGTCACGCCGTGTGCCTTGGGCGAATCAATGCCGAACGCCTTGCAGTAAAAATCGAGGTTGAACTTGCGCGCCGCGCCGTCGCGTCCGCTCACGCCGTAGAACGTGAATTGCTCCGCCAGGTCGCAGTGCGGTTCGACGGCGTAACGGTAGCCGAGCCAGTTTTTTTTCGAGATCGGCACGTTGAGTTGCGCGGAACGGAGGTAGAGAAATGGCACGTCGAAGCCGCGGCCGTTGAAGGTCACGATTTCGTCGTAATGCTTCGCCACGTCCCAGAACGCCGTGAGCAGTTCGGCCTCGTCGGCGCAGGGCACAAACTCGACCGGGCTGCCCTCCTCCGCCTCGTCATCGTAATCCTCAGCGGTGAACAGCACCTGTCCGCGCTGGGTGTCGGCGTTGAGCATGGCCACACACACGACCTGCGCGGTGAAGGGCCAGAGGTTGAATTGACGCAACACCTCCTCGCGCCTGGCTGAGCGCGCCGCTTCGTCGGGAATTTTTTCCACCTCGCGCAAAAGATATTCCCGCTGCACCTCGTCGAAGTTTTCCAACGGCAACGCCGAGGTTTCAATGTCGAAAACCAGTTTGGCCATTTTTTGAAATCTCATTAGCACCCGGCTTTAGCCGGGTGATCTCGAACCGCAAAACACAAAACCGTTTCAACGGTTTTGCTCCACGCCAACCCAATTTCAATTTGGAAACCGTTGAAACGGTTTCCACGCCCTCGTTCGTTTCACACCCGGCTGAAGCCGGGTGTTAATGAGAGGAGGGCAGCAATTCTGCTTACGCCCCGAACTTGTTGAACATTTTTGCGTTGGCCTGCATGAGGCGGATGAGAAACTTCGCCTCGAACACGCCGAGCGAGCCGGAGTTTGCGCCGGTCTCGGTGAAACGTTCCAATTTATCCGAACCGCTCAACGCCGAGTGCAGCAGCACCGGCTGCGGATGCCAGGAGTGGCCCTTCATCGCGCACGGCGTCGAGTGATCGCCGGTGATGGCAAGCACGTCCGGCTTCTTCTTCAGCAAAATGGGCAGCGCGGCGTCGAAGTCCTCAATGGCATTTTTCTTCGCGGCAAAGTTGCCGTCCTCGCCGGCTTTGTCCGTGTATTTGTAGTGGATGAAAAAGAAACCGTAGTTGTCAAACTCCGTCAGGTAACGCTCAAACTGTTCGGCGATGGTCTGCGGGCCTTCGATCTTCTTCATGCCCACGAGTTGCGCGAGGCCTTTGTACATCGGATACACCGCCAGGCACGCGGGCTTGAGTTTGTAGCGGTCTTCAAACAGTGGAATCTCCGGCTGATGCGCGATGCCACGCATGAGAAAACCATTGGCTGGCTTTCCCTTCGCGAGAATGGGCCGCGCCGCCTTGTAAAAATCGGCGACCAGCTTCGCCATTTTCCTCTGCTTGGCGTTCTTCGGGTCGCGCGGCTTGACTGTGGGGATGGCAAAGCCTTCGCGGTTCGGGTCCGCGTCGGTCAATGGGCCTTCAAGCCCCTTGCCGCGGAAGACAACGACAAAACGATGTTCCTTTCCGGCCTTGATGATGACCTGTGTGTCGCCGATTTTCTTTACCTTGGCCGCAAGCATCGCGCAAAGCTTCTCGCACGTCTCGGTCGGAATGCGCCTGGCGCGGCGGTCGGTAACGATGCCCTTGGCGTCGAGCGTGGCGAAGTTCGCGCGCGCGCAAACGTCGCCGGGTTTCAATTCCACGCCAAGGCCGAGGGCCTCAATGACCCCGCGGCCCACCTGAAATTCCAAGGGGTCGTAGCCGAAAAGTCCGAGGTGCCCCGGCCCGCTGCCGGGTGTGATGCCGGGCGCAACGGGAATCATGCGACCCTGCGCGGAATTCCTGGCGAGCGCGTCGAGGTTCGGCGTCGCGGCGGCTTCGAGTGGCGTGAGATACCCTTGTTCGGGTGTAGCCAAGTCGCCCAAGCCGTCGAGCACGACGAGCGCGAGCTTGGCGTTGGTTTTCAATGTCAGTTCGGAATACTGTGCGTCCAAATTCATGGCAAATCATGCGGCCAAGCGCGCGGCAGCGTCAACGGAAATGCGGGCGCGATGAAGGATGATGCGGACCCAGAGCAATGCTGTTGATCATAGTTTTGCGTTCTTAGCATTGCTCATGTGTTCGCCGCTGGGTCAGCGTTTCGTTCCCGCGACGTGAAATTGCCGCCGACTTCGCCCGATCAAGTCCCGAAAACCTCTTTGACAGGGCTTTTTGAATCCAACATATTTTGTTAATGATACCGACAATTTGCTTATGACCAGCACTGACACCAAGCCAACCGTCTCGAAGAACGAGCTTCTCAAGGAAGCCAGCCCCACGCTGGCCGGGACGATTGCGCAAACAATTTCCGACCCCGCCGCCGACCACTTTTCGGAGGACGACAATCAGTTCCTCAAGTTTCACGGTTGCTACCAGCAGGACGACCGCGACCTGCGCAAGGCCGGCAAGAAATACATCATGATGATCCGCGGGCGAATCCCCGGCGGCGTGATGACGCCCAAACAATGGTGCGTGTTCGACGACCTCTCGACAAGATATGGCAACGACACGCTCCGCATTACGACTCGCCAGAGCATCCAGTTTCACGGTGTGGTGAAATCCGGGTTGCGTCCGTTGGTGAAGGCCATCAACGAATCGTTGCTCTCCACGCTCGCGGCCTGCGGCGACGTGAACCGCAACGTGCTCGCCCCGCCGATCCCGGCTTACACGAAGGCTCGCCAGCAGGTTTATGAAGATTGCTTGCGCGTGGCCGACGCGTTGCGTCCACAGACCAAGGCGTATCACTCGATCTGGATTGACGGCGTGCAACTCAATAACGAGGCCCCGGAGAACAAGTGCTTCGTTGACCCGCTTTACGGCAGGACCTGGCTGCCGCGAAAGTTCAAGACGGCGTTCGTAATTCCGCCCACCAACGACGTGGACGTGTTGACGAATTGTCTTGGTTTTATCGCCATCGTGGAGAATGACAAGCTCGTCGGCTACAACCTCGCCGTCGGCGGCGGCATGGGTCGCAGCCACGGCAACGAAGTGACTTACCCGCGTCTCGCGGACGTGATTGGCTTCTTGACGCCGGACAGAATCGAGGACGTGGCGAAGGCCGTGCTCACGATTCACCGCGATTTCGGCGACCGCGCCGACCGCAAACACGCGCGGCTCAAATACGTGGTGGCCGAGCGCGGCGTGGATTGGACTCGCGCCGAGGTCGAGAAGCGCGCCGGTTTCAAGCTCGCAACAACACGGCCCTACCAGTTCACGACGATGAGCGACCTCTATGGCTGGCACAAAGCCGTGGATGGAAAATGGTTTTTCTCATTGTTCGTCGAAACGGGCCGTGTGAAAGGCGCGCAGAAAGCCGCGTTGCGTCAGATCGCGGAAAAGCTATCTGCGATTGAATTTCGTTTGACCACCAACCAAAACGTCATCCTTGCCAACGTGACCGAAGCCGACAAAACTGCCATCATCGCGTTGCTCGCGTCGCACGGCGTGAATACCGAGAATCAGGCGAGCGTGATGCACGCCGCCGCGATGGCTTGTCCCGCGCTTCCGACGTGCGGCCTTGCGCTGGCGGAGAGCGAGCGCATGTTGCCCGGCCTCGTGGACCGCATCGAAACACTTTGCGCCGAAGTCGGCCTCGGCGGCGAAGAGATCATCATCCGTTCGACCGGCTGCCCGAACGGTTGCGCGCGACCGTACACGGCGGAGCTGGCGTTTGTAGGAAAAGCGCCGGGACGCTATCAGGTCTGGCTCGGCGGCAACACCGCCGGCACACGGCTCAATCGCATCTGGAAGGACGTGATGAAGGAAGCGGATTTGGAAACCGAACTGCGCCCCGTGCTCGCGCGTTACGCGAAGGAGCGCAACAATAGCGAACGCTTCGGCGATTGGTGCAACCGGGTGTTTCTCAATGAAACTGCCGCCGCAGCTTGACGGACGCGGGTCATTTCAACCGTCTCAGATTCTGCCCATCCACTTATGGCCGAAGAAAAGCACTACCGCAGCCTGATCAAAGCCATTTCGTGGCGTGTCACCGGAACGTTGGACACGATCCTGATTTCGTTCGTGATCACCGGCCAGGCCAAGTGGGCCTTCACCATCGGCTTTGTTGAATTGTTCACGAAGGTTTTCCTCTACTACATTCACGAGCGGATTTGGAACCGCCTGTCCTTCGGCAGAATCAAGAGCAGGGATGATTTCGAAATTTAGCCGATTCAACCGAACCCATGAACTCCTGGACTCCAGAAAAAATCTCCGCCGCCAACGCCGAATTGCGGCACAAGCCCGCGCTTGAAATTGTCCGCTGGGCCATCGCCCAAGCCAAAGGCCGCGCCATTGTCTCCACGAACTTCCGTCCTTACGAAGCCGTCATCCTGCACCTCGCCACGCAAGCGCAGCCCGACATCCCGGTGCTTTGGGCCGACCACGGCTACAATCGCCAAGCGACTTACAAGCACGCAGAGCAGTTGAAAAAACAGCTTAAACTCAACCTCAAAGCCTACGTGCCAAGGATAACCGCCGCGCACTACGATGCGGTTCACGGCGGCGCGCCCGCGCCCGCGCCGGAAAACGAGGAGCACATCAAGGAATTCAGCACCGTGATGAAGCTCGAACCGTTTCAGCGTGGCATGACGGAACTCGCGCCAACCATCTGGCTCACCGCGCTCCGCAAGGTGCAAAACCCGAACCGCGCCGGGCTGGACATTGTTTCCGAGGACAGGAACTTCGGCACGCTCAAGGTCAGCCCGCTGTTTTACTGGAGCGACGCCGACATGGAAAATTACTTGAAAGAGAACAACCTGCCGAACGAGTGGGATTACTTCGACCCCGCCAAAGCTGATGAAAAGCGCGAGTGCGGCTTGCACGCGGCGTGGGGCGGCAAGGCCGTAAAAGATTAGACACGAATTTCACGGATTATCACGGATTTATTTATGTCGGAACTGCTTTATCGCGAGGAAACGCGGCAACTCATCGGCTTTTGCATGGAAATTCATCGTGAATTGGGCAAGGGACATGATGAAGTCATTTACAAGGATGCGTTGGTGGTGGAATTGAGCCGGGCAAACATTCCGTTCGCCCGCGAAAACAAACACGAAGTGAAATACAAGGGTGTGATTCTTCCCCATTTCTACCGCGCCGACTTCGTGACCTGGAATATAACCTTGTTTGAAGCGAAAGCGGTTGAAGCGCTGACCGACGCCCACATCAAACAGGTATTGAACTATCTGGCCGCGTCCAAGCTCCGGCTGGGATTGCTTGTTAATTTCGGCAGAAATTCGCTAGAATGGAAGCGCGTTATATTATGAATCCGTGTCAATTCGTGAAATCCGTGTCTAAATGAGTTCCTATCACTTGGATCACCTGCAGTTTCTGGAAACCGAAGCGATTCACATCATGCGTGAAGTCGCCGGCGAGTTTGAGCGCCCGTCGCTCTTGTTTTCGGGCGGCAAGGATTCCATCTGCCTGCTGCGCCTCGCGGAGAAGGCCTTCCGCCCGTCGGACATTCCCATGCCGTTTCTCAACATCGAAACCGGCCACGAATTTCCTGAGTTGCTGGAATTCCGCGACCGCCGCGCGAAAGAACTCGGCGCGAAGCTCATCGTTCGCACGGTTGAAGAAGCCATTGCCAAAGGCGCTGTTCCCGCGCCCGGCGAGGTCAGCCGTAACAAACTTCAAATCCCCGCGTTGCTTGACGCGATTGGAGAATTTCGTTTCGACTGCTGCATCGGCGGCGCGCGGCGCGACGAGGAAAAAGCCCGCGCCAAGGAGCGTTTTTTTAGCCCGCGCGACAATTTCGGCCAGTGGGATCCCAAAAACCAACGCCCGGAAATCTGGAATCTCTACAATGGCCGGCTGAACACCGGCGAAAACATGCGTGTGTTTCCCCTCTCCAACTGGACGGAGATGGACATCTGGGAATATATCAAAGAAGAGAAACTCGCCGTGCCGCGCATCTATTTCAGCCACGAGCGCGAGTGCTTTCGCCGCAATGGGCAATGGCTGCCCGTCCCGCCGCCACACACTAATTCGTCCAAGCCCGATCCCTACGACGGAGCGCGACCGAAACCGAACGAGAAACGCGCCACGCTCATCGTCCGCGTGCGCACCATCGCCGACATGATCAGCACCGGCATGATCGAATCCAAGGCCTACACCGTGGACGACATCATCGTCGAGGTCGCCGCTGCGCGCGTGACCGAACGCGGCTCGCGCGCCGACGACAAAGCCAGTGAAGCGGCGATGGAAGACCGGAAGAAAGCCGGTTATTTCTAAATTCGAGTCATGCCCCACACACAACATCCAATCGAGATTTTGAGGTTCAACACCTGCGGTTCGGTTGACGACGTCAAGTCCACGCTCATTGGCCGCCTGCTCTACGACTCAAAATCCCTGATGGAAGACCAGCTTGAGACGTTGGAAAAATCCGCCGACATCACCGGTGGTGGACAGATCAATCTCGCCAACCTCACTGACGGCCTGCGCGCCGAACGAGAGCAGGGCATCACGATTGACGTGGCGTATCGTTACTTCGCCACGCCACGCCGCAAGTTTATCGTCGCTGACACGCCGGGCCACGTTCAATACACGCGCAACATGGTCACCGGCTCGTCCACCGCGAACCTCTCCGTCGTGCTCGTGGACGCGCGGCAGGGGGTCATCGAGCAAAGCCGCCGCCACACGTTCATCGCGGCGACGCTCGGCATCCCGCACCTCGTCATCGCTGTCAACAAGATGGATTTGGTGGGTTGGGATCGGGAACGTTTTCTGGAAATCCGCGATGATTTTGAGGCTTTCCTGCCGCGCCTTGACGTCTTCAAAGACGTGAAATTCATTCCCATCAGCGCGCTCAACGGCGACAACGTCGTTGATCCCTCGGCGCATACGCCGTGGTATGAAGGCCCCACGCTGCTCCGCCATCTGGAAAACGTCCACATCGCCAGCGACTGGAACTTGAGCGCGTTCCGCTTTCCCGTGCAATGGGTCAACCGCCCAAACAATCCGACGAACCAGGAGCTTCACGACTTCCGCGGACTCAGCGGCCAAATCGCCGGCGGCATCATCAAGGTCGGGCAAAAAGTTCTAGTGTTGCCGAGCGGACTCAAGACCACGGTGAAACAAATCTGGACGCTTGACGGTCCGCTGCAACAAGCCTTCTGCCCGCAATCTGTCACGCTCGTGCTCGAACACGATCTCGACGTCAGCCGCGGCGACATGATCATCGGCCCGGAAAATCTGCCGGGCATGAGCGCGGATTTGCACGCGCGGATTGCCTGGATGCACCCCCGCGCCTTGCAGGCCGGAAGGAAATTTTTCCTCAAGCACACCACGCAGACCGTGCAAGCCGTCGTCACGCGCCTCGAAAACCGTGTGAACATTCACACCTTTGACCCCGAACCCGACCCGGCAGAACTGGCCTTGAATGATCTGGGCGAAGTCCGGTTGAAAACCGCCAAGCCGCTGGTCTTCGACGGTTACAATAACAACCGGCTCACGGGCGCGTTTATTCTCATGGAGCAAGGCACGAACGCCACGGTCGCGGCCGGCATGTTCAATCCACCCGCCGAATTGGTGAAGCCGGAATACACCGACTTCGCCATTTGACGGAAACGCGCGGCTGGGAAGCCGCGGTAACTGGCAGCCAGGATGGCTGCCGCCACGTGGAGGCCCGCTTCCCAGCGTGCCGGTGAGGGCGGCATCCTTGCCGCCAGTTTTGGGCGTAGGGCGACGTTGCGCCTTTCATCGCGCGTGGGTTCGCGTATTCATTGACGAGGGTGGCGTCGGTTTCCTATCCTCTGCCTGTCTCTGCGGTGAAATTCGCCTAGGATGAAACTAGAAGTGCTACCTTGGGTCATTTTATTCCTGCCGCTGCTCGCGGCGGGAATCATCACGCTTTTCTCGCTGCACAATCGCAAAGTCAGCGCCACGTTGTCCATCGGCGCGATCGTGACGGGCTTCGTCCTCACGCTGGCGCTGGTCAAATTCGGCGGCTGGGAAACACGCGAACTGTCCGTCAACTGGCTTTCCATCGGCAGCCTGAACGTGGACTTCGGCCTCAAGCTCGATCCGCTCAGTCTGATGATGATGCTCATCGTCACCGGCGTCGGCGGCGCGATCCACATTTATTCAGCGGGCTACATGCGCGGCGATCCGGGTTGGTCGCGCTATTTTGCGTGCATGAGCCTGTTCACGTTTTCGATGCTCGGCATCGTACTCTCGAACAATTTCATCCAGCTCTTCATTTTCTGGGAGCTGGTCGGCGTGTCGAGCTACCTGCTCATCGGGTTCTGGTTTGAAAAACCCAGCGCGGCGGATGCGGCCAAGAAGGCTTTCATCACAAATCGTCTCGGCGACTTCGGTTTCATGCTGGGAATATTGATAATCTGGGCAATGTATGAATCTTTAAATTTTTCGGCACTTCAAGCCAAACTAAGCAGTCCCGTGGTTTTCGGAGGGGTTGGCACAGTCGTTGGCCTGCTGATCTTCTGCGGTGCAGTTGGCAAGTCCGCCCAATTCCCGCTCCACGTCTGGCTGCCCGATGCGATGGAAGGCCCGACGCCCGTCAGCGCG